>NZ_JBSFJF010000054.1:0-53009 GCF_053597915.1 Streptomyces sp. NPDC001219
CGATCACCGCCGGGCCGGCCTGTTACGAGGTCCGTGATCCGCTCGACCTCGCGGTGGTGGCCTCCGCGCTGATGGGCGCCTGCTTCGGCTTCCTGCCAGGCGTCCGACGCCGTGCTCGACCGACTTCCAGGAGCCGGTGAAGGTCAGCACGGCCACCGAGGAGGTCGGGAAGCCGCTGCGGTTCATCCGCGGCAGCAGCTCGCCCTCGGCGTCGCCAGAGAGCGCGTCGGCGAGGGCGTGCACCCCGGGGTTGTGGCCGACCAGCATCAGGTCGTTCACCTCGTCGGAGGTCTCGTTGAGCAGCGCGATGAGCTCGCCGAGAGAGGCTTCGTAGATCCGCTCCTCGTAGACGGTCTTGGGCCGCTGCGGGAGTTCATGAACGGCGAGCTTCCAGGTCTCGCGGGTACGCACTGACGTCGAGCACAGGGTCAGATCAGGGGTGATCCCGGCTCCGGCCAGCCAGCGGCCGGCGACCGGGGCATCCTTGCGGCCGCGGTCGGCGAGCGGACGCTCGTGGTCGCTGCTGTCCGACCATTCGGCCTTGGCGTGTCGGAGGAGGACAATCCGGCGGGGTGTATCGGCGCTCATGCGTCCCAGCTTCGCACGAAAGGCGGCGCGGGGCGCGGGGTGTTGAAGCGCTCGTTCCGCCGGGTGGGACGCGGGCACGGGCGGTCACCGGACGCCGCCGAGCACCAGCCCGGCCAGGAACTCCAGCAGCGGCCCCAGGCCCTGCCGGGCACTCGCGGCGCTCGCCGCGGGGGAACCGGCGACGAACGCCAGCAGGGCCGTGAAGGAGATCACCGCCAGGGCCGGCGCCCACCACGGCAGCCGCGTCCGCTGCCGGGACGTCTCGGCCGCGCGTGACCGGCGGAACGCGGCTGCCATACGGATCGCCTCCCCCAAGGCGTCGACGGGCTGCGCGGCCGCCGATCACGGCGCGCGCACCGCGGTCCGCGGTGCACTGACGACGTTACGGATCACCGGCGGCGGTTCCCACCCGGGAAACCACCTACTTCCCCCTGAGGTCCGTCCCCTAGGGGACGCGGGGGTTTTCCCCACCCCCGCGGGCTCCGGGAGGCACGCTAGGGCGCGATGACACTCGCGAGGATCGCGACGACGACGGTCACGCCGAGCATGGCGCCCACGACGAGGAGCAGCTTCTTCTGTCCGCCCTGCGGATTCGGTTCGAGCACTGGCATGGGCCCAGTGTCGCACTCACGCCTCGTCCTCGATCCGGCGGTCCCGGCCGGCCAGCACACCCACCGCGACCTGCGGCACCATGAGCCCGGCCATCAGGGCGATCGGCAGGCCCCAGCCGCCGCTGTGCTGGTAGAGCGTGCCGACCAGCAGCGGCCCGGGGATGGAGATCAGATAGCCGACGCTCTGGGCGAAGGCCGAGAGCTTGACGACGCCGGCGGCGCTGGTCGCACGCATCCCGATCATCGTCAGGGCCAGCGGGAAGGCGCAGTTGGAGATGCCCATCAGCAGCGCCCAGGCCCAGGCGCCGGCGGCCGGGGCCAGCCACAGTCCGGCGTAGCCGGCCAGCCCGCAGAGGCCGAGCAGCGCCACGAGCGGACCCTGGTGCCGCATCCGGGTCGCGAGCCGCGGCAGGACGAAGGAGAGCGGGACGCCCATCGCCATGGTGACCGCCAGCAGCACCCCCGCGGTGCCCGCCGAGACCCCGGCGTCGCGGAAGATCTGCGGCATCCAGCCCATGGTGATGTACGCGGCGGTGGCCTGCAGCCCGAAGAAGGCGGCCAGCGCCCAGGCGGTCGGGGACGCGGTGATCCGTACCGGGGTCTCCACGGGGCGGGCCGCGCCGGACGGGGCCGCTCCGGCGGCGGCCCGGCGCTGCCGGACCACCACGAGCCAGGGCAGCACCGCGACCGCGGCGAGCGCCGCCCACACCCCCAGGCCGGTGCGCCAACTGCCGCCCAGCGCCTCGGTCATGGGGACGGTGAGCGCCGCGGCGAGCGAGGTGCCCAGGGCCAGTGCCATGGAGTAGAGCCCGGTCATCGTGCCGACCCGGTGCGGGAACCAGCTCTTGATGACCACCGGCATCAGGACGTTGCTGACCGCGATACCGGCCAGGGCCAGCGCGCTGGCGGCGAGGAAGCCGGCGGTGCCGCCGGCGAACGGGCGCACCGCGACGCCCACGGCGATCGCGGCCATCCCGGCGCAGACGATCACGCCGGGCCCCCGGCGCCGGGCCAGCCGGGGCGCGGCGATGCCGAAGGCGGCGAAGCACAGGGCGGGGACGGAGGTCAGCAGCCCGGCGACGGTGCCGCTCATGCCGAGACCGCTGCGGACCTCCTCCAGGAGGGCGCCGAGGCTGGTGATGGCCGGGCGGAGGTTGAGCGCGGCGAGGACGAGGCCGGCGACCAGAATCCACGGCAGGCGGCCGGCCGGCCCGGCCTGCGCGGGCTCCGGCTGCGGGTGTTCCCGGCCGTCGGCGGGGGTGTCGGTGGTGGTCGTACGGGGCCCGGCGGCGGGGCCGAGGGTCGCGAGGTCGTCGTCTGCCATAGGCCCATCATAGAATCATGGGATGAATACCTGTCCAGCCGATGCCGATAGCCTCAGCTGTCCCGGGTGGCGCCGGGAGCCGGCAGGGTCCGGCGGGCGCCGCACCGCCGCCGTCCGTCCGCCCCTTCCCCCCGGAGCGCAGCCATGCCTCTGACCTCGCCCCGCCGGTCCGCGCTGGCGGACCAGGTGATCGCGCAGCTGCGCGCCCAGATCACGTCCGGTGAGTGGCCGATGGGATCTCGTATCCCGACCGAGCCGGAGCTCGTCGAGCAGCTCGGGGTGGCCCGGAACACCGTCCGTGAGGCCGTCCGGGCGCTGGCCCACAACGGGCTGCTGGACATCCGCCAGGGATCGGGCACCTATGTGGTGGCCACCAGCGAACTCGCCGGGGTGATGAACCGCCGGTTCGCGGCGGCCGAGCCGCGGCATGTCGCCGAGCTGCGCAGCGCCCTGGAGGCGTCGGCCGCCCGGCTCGCCGCGGAGCGCCGCACCGCACAGGACCTGCGGCAGATCGACGCCCTCCTGGAGCGGCGCGAGCGGGCCTGGGAGTCCGGTGCGGCGGAGGCCTTCGTGGAGGCGGACGCGACCTTGCACATGGCGATCGTGTCGGCCTCCCACAACGAGGTGCTGGCCGAGATCTACGCCGACCTCGGAGGCGTGCTGCGCGAGTTCCTCCGGGCCGACGTGGGCGAGGAGCTGCGGCCGGAGGCGCACATGGACCATTCCCGGCTGGTGGAGGCGATCCGCGCGGGCGACGCCGACCGGGCCGCCGCCGAGGCCGGTGCGCACCCCTTCGGCTGCCGGCTCGGCCTTCCGGAGCGCGGCTGACCCGCGGACCGGCGCTCTCCGGGCGGCGGCGGGCGGTGCCGGTGAAACGCGTACCGCCCGCCCCGGCGGACCGGGACGGGCGGTACGGAGGCGCTGCGGGCGTCAGGCGCCCATCATGTGCACACCGCCGTCGACGTGCACGATCTCGCCCGTCGTCCGCGGGAAGAAGTCGGACAGCATGCCGACGACGCCCCGGCCGGCCGGCTCCGGGTCGGCCAGGTCCCAGCCGATCGGCGCGCGGTGGTTCCACACGTCCGCCAGCTCCTCGAAGCCGGGGATGGACTTGGCGGCCATCGACTTGATCGGACCGGCCGAGACCAGGTTGCAGCGGACGCCCTTGGGGCCCAGGTCACGCGCGAGGTAGCGGTTGGTGCTCTCCAGCGCCGCCTTGGCCACGCCCATCCAGTCGTACTTCGGCCAGGCGATCTGCGCGTCGAAGGTGAGGCCGACGACCGCGCCGCCGTGCTCCATGAGCGGCAGGCAGGCCATGGTCAGCGACTTGTAGGAGTACGCCGAGACCTGCACCGCGGTGCCCACGTCCGACCACTCGGCCTCCAGGAAGTTGAAGGCGCCCTGCGGGCCGAAGGCGATGGAGTGCACGATGCCGTCGAGGCGGGCGCCCTCGCCCTGGTGCTCACGGATCTTGTCGGCCAGACCGTCCAGGTGCTCCTGGTTGGTGACGTCCAGCTCGATGACCGGTGCTTCCTTGGGCAGCCGCTTGGCGATCCGCTCCACGAGCGAGAGCCGGCCGAAGCCGGTGAGGATGACCTCGGCGCCCTCGTTCTGGGCGACCTTGGCCGCCTGGAACGCGATCGACGACTCGGTCAGGACTCCCGTGACCAGGATGCGCTTGCCTGCGAGGATTCCACTCATGCTGATCAGTGACCCATGCCCAATCCGCCGTCGACAGGAATGACGGCTCCGGTGATGTACGCGGCCTCGTCGGAGGCCAGGAAGCGGACCGAGGCGGCGATCTCCTCGGGCTGCGCGTAACGCGCGAGCGGAACCTGCTTCACGATGCTCTCCCGCTGCTCATCGGTGAGCACCCGGGTCATGTCGGTGTCGACGAAGCCGGGGGCGACGACGTTGACGGTGATGTTGCGGCTGCCCAGCTCGCGGGCGAGCGAGCGGGCGAAGCCCACCAGCCCGGCCTTGGAGGCGGCGTAGTTCGCCTGGCCCGGCGCGCCCATCAGACCCACCACGGACGAGATCAGCACGACCCGGCCCTTGCGGGCCCGCAGCATCCCGCGGTTGGCGCGCTTGACCACCCGGAACGTGCCGGTGAGGTTGGTCTCCAGGACCGAGGTGAAGTCCTCCTCGGACATCCGCATCAGCAGCTGGTCACGGGTGACGCCGGCGTTGGCCACCAGCACCTCGACCGGACCGTGCTTCTCCTCGATCTCCTTGTACGCCTGCTCGACCTGCTCGTTGTCCGTGATGTCGCACTTCACGGCCAAAAATCCCGCGGGGGGCTCGCCCGAGCGGTAGGTGATGGCGACCTTGTCGCCTGCCTCGGCGAAGGCACGGGCAATGGCGAGGCCGATGCCGCGGTTACCTCCGGTGACCAGAACCGAGCGGCTCAAGAGATCACCCTTTCCGTTTCTGTCCGTCCTGCGTTCGATACGAAACTATCGGTCACGGCGCCCTTCCGGGGAATCCAGCACGGACAGGCACGCGCGCCGGTCACTGTGGGGTCTCCACAGAACCACGGCGGAGTCCGGCACCGCGCCGGCCCCCGCCACCCGTGTCGCACCGGCCCCCGGCACCCCGTCGCGCTCTGGGCCACGGGCCCGGCACAGGGCATGATGCAGGCGCCGACCACGGGAGGACTCCTTGCCTGCACCCCATGCCGTTGACGACACATTCCTGGCGCTGCCGCTGCGCGCGCTGGCCGATGCCGCGCTGGCCCGCGCCCGCGCGCTGGGCGCCGACCACGCGGACTTCCGGCTGGAGCGGATTCGCAGCGCGTCCTGGCGGCTCCGGGACGCCCGCACCTCCGGCGCCTCCGACACCACCGACCTGGGGTACGCGGTGCGGGTGGTGCACGGCGGGGCCTGGGGGTTCGCCTCCGGGGTGGATCTGACGATGGACGCCGCGGCGCGGGTGGCCGCGCAGGCGGTGGCGATGGCGAAGCTGTCCGCGAAGGTGATCAAGGCGGCGGGCTCCGACGAGAGGGTGGAGCTGGCCGACGAACCCGCCCACCCGGACCGCACCTGGGTCTCCTCGTACGAGATCAACCCCTTCGACGTCCCGGACGCCGACAAGAACGGGCTGCTGGCGGAGTGGAGCGCCCGGCTGCTGGCCGCCGAGGGCGTGGCCCATGTGGACGCCGCGCTGCTGACCGTCCAGGAGAACAAGTTCTACGCGGACACCGCGGGCACCAGCACCACCCAGCAGCGGGTCCGGCTGCACCCGCAGCTCACCGCGGTCGCGGTGGACCCGGCGAGCGGCGACTTCGACTCGATGCGCACCCTGGCCCCGCCGGTGGGGCGCGGCTGGGAGTACCTGACCGACGGCTCCTACGACTGGGACGGCGAACTGGCCGGCATTCCGGAGCACCTCGCCGAGAAGATGCGCGCACCGACCGTCGAGGCCGGGGCGTACGACCTGGTGGTGCATCCCTCCAATCTCTGGCTGACGATCCACGAGTCGATCGGGCACGCCACCGAGCTGGACCGGGCGCTGGGCTACGAGGCGGCGTACGCGGGGACCTCGTTCGCCACCTTCGACCAGCTCGGGAAGCTGGCGTACGGCTCCGCCCTGATGAACGTGACGGGCGACCGGACCGCCGAGCACGGGCTCGCGACGATCGGCTACGACGACGAGGGGGTGGCCGCGCAGTCCTGGGACCTGGTCAGGGACGGGACCCTGGTCGGCTACCAACTCGACCGCAGGATCGCCCGGTTGACGGGCCTGGGCCGCTCCAACGGCTGCGCTTACGCGGACTCCCCCGGCCATGTGCCGGTCCAGCGGATGGCGAACGTCTCGCTGCGGCCGGCGGCGGACGGGCCGTCCACGGAGGAGCTGATCTCCGGGGTGGAACGCGGCATCTATGTGGTGGGCGACCGCTCGTGGTCCATCGACATGCAGCGGTACAACTTCCAGTTCACCCAGCAGCGGGCCTACGCGATCCGCGACGGCCGTCTCTGCGGGCAGGTCCGGGACGTCGCCTATCAGGCGACCACCACCGACTTCTGGGGCTCGATGACCGCGGTCGGCGGCCCGGAGACCTACGTCCTGGGCGGCGCCTTCAACTGCGGAAAGGCCCAGCCGGGCCAGGTAGCCGCCGTCTCGCACGGCTGCCCCTCCGCCCTCTTCCAGGGCGTGAACATCCTGAACACGACGCAGGAGGCCGGTCGATGAGCCGCCACGACGGAACCGGCCGGGGGTCCGGGGGCCGCCCCACGGGAAAGCACTGTCTGAACACGACGCAGGAGGCCGGTCGATGAGCCGCAGGCCGCGTACGAACGCCCCGCACGAGATCGTCGAGCGGGCGCTGGAGCTCTCCCGTGCCGACGGCTGTGCGGTCATCGCCGATGAGCACTCCAGCGCCAACCTGCGCTGGGCGGGCAACGCGCTCACCACCAACGGCGTCACCCGCGGGCGCACGCTGACGGTGGTGGCGACCGTGGACGGCGGGCAGGGCACCGCGTCCGGTGTCGTCTCGCGCTCCGCGGTGACAGCGGACGACCTGGAGCCGCTGGTCCGGGCCGCCGAGGCGGCCGCGCGGGAGGCCGGGCCCGCCGAGGACGCCCAGCCGCTGGTCGCCGGCGAGAAGGCGTCCGCCGACTTCACCGAGGCGCCCGCGGAGACCTCGTCGGAGGTGTTCGCGGCGTTCGCGCCGGCGCTCGGCGAGTCCTTCCGGCAGGCCCGCTCCGGCGGCCGGGAGCTGTACGGCTTCGCCCACCACGAGGTCGTCTCCTCGTACCTGGGCACCTCGACCGGGCTGCGGCTGCGGCACGACCAGCCCAGCGGAACGCTGGAGCTGAACGCCAAGTCGGCGGGTTCCGGCGGGGGCGTGCCCCGCTCGGCCTGGGCCGGCCGGGCGACCCGTGACTTCACCGATGTCGACCCGCGGGAGCTGGACGCCGAGCTGACCCGGCGGCTGGCGTGGGCCGAGCGGCGCGTCGAGCTGCCCGCCGGGCGGTACGAGACGCTGCTGCCGCCGACCGCCGTGGCCGACCTGCTGATCTACCAGATGTGGTCGTCCGGGGCCCGGGACGCCGCCGAGGGCCGTACGGTCTTCTCCAGGCCGGCCGACGGTGCCGGCCCGGCGGACCGGCCCGGCGCCGGCACCCGCCTGGGCGAGCGGCTCAGCGCGCTGCCGCTGACGCTGCGCAGCGACCCCTGGGCGCCGGGGCTGGAGTGCGCGCCGTTCGTCCTGGCGCACTCCTCCGGCGACGACGCCTCGGTCTTCGACAACGGGCTGCCGCTGACGGCCACCGACTGGATGCGTGACGGGGTGCTCCACCGGCTGCCGACCACCCGGCACAGCGCCGGGCTGACCGGCCTGCCGGTGGCGCCGGGCATCGACAACCTCCTTCTGGAGGGCGGTGGTTCGCGCTCGCTGGACGAGATGGTGGCGGCCGCCGGGCATGACGGTCCGGCGCTGCTGCTGACCTGTCTGTGGTACATCCGCGAGGTGGACCCGGCGACGCTGCTGCTGACCGGTCTGACCCGGGACGGGGTCTACCTGGTCGAGCGGGGCGAGGTGGTCGGCGAGGTCAACAACTTCCGCTTCAACGAGTCACCGGTGGACCTGCTGTCCCGGGCGGTGGAGGCGGGCCGTACGGAGCGGACCCTGCCGCGGGAGTGGGGCGACTACTTCACCCGCGCCGCGATGCCGGCGCTGCGCGTGCCGGACTTCAACATGAGTTCGGTCAGCCGCGGGGTGTGAGGCACGGCGTGCGCCCGGCCCGGCCCTCGCGGCCGGCCGGGCCCGGCGGACGGGCGGCATGGGCGAGCGGCGTGGGCGGAGCGCGCGGGAGTGTCGTACGGGGCGAATAGACTGTCCGCTTGTCCTCCCGTTTGGGAACCACGATCGATCAGGAACGCCATGACACGCCTCGGCGAATCCGTCGCCCGCGCCAGCACGCTGCTCTCCGCCGACCTCTCCTCGGACGCCACGGTCCGGGAGCTGCTCCAGGAGACGGGCGGGCGGCGCTCTCTCGACCTGACGGACCTGCCCGCCAAGGAGCAGGCCGAGCTGATCGCGGCCCGTACGGTCGAGGTCCTGCCGGGCGTGGAGAAGCTGGCCGAGCGGATCGAGGAGCGCCGGGCGGCCGGCCAGGGCCTGCACATCAAGCTGGGCATCGATCCGACGGCGACCGATGTGCACCTCGGGCACGCGGTCCCGCTGATCATCCTGAGCCGTTTCCAGCGGCTGGGCCATGACGTCACGCTGATCATCGGTGACTTCACCGCCAAGATCGGCGACCCGTCCGGCCGTACCGCCGAGCGCCCCCCGCTGACCGACGAGGACATCGCGCAGAACCTCGCGACGTACCGGGAACAGGTCCGCCCCTTCTTCGACTTCGAGAAGGTCAGCTTCCGGCAGAACAGCGAGTGGCTGGCGCCGTACACCTTCCCGGAGCTGCTGGCGCTGCTCGCCCAGGTGCCGGCCTCGCAGCTGCTGCAGCGCGAGGACTTCCGCAACCGCCTGGCGGCCGGGTCGGGCCTGACCATGACGGAGCTGCTGTACCCCGTCGCGCAGGGCCTGGACTCGGTGGCGCTGGCGTGCGACGTGGAGCTGGGCGGCTCCGACCAGCTGCTCAACCTGCAGATGGGCCGCAAGCTGATGGAGCTGCGCGGGCAGCGGCCGCAGCTGGTGGTGACCATGCCGCTGATCGAGGGCACGGACGGCACCGGCGCCAAGATGTCCAAGTCCAAGGGCAATTACGTCGGGCTGAACGCGTCCGCCGACGATGTCTTCGGCAAGATCATGTCGGTGCCGGACCGGCTGATGGAGCCGTACCTCAAGGCCTGGACGGAGTGGACCGACGAGGAGATCGCGCTGGTCCTGGGCCGGGTCGCGGACCGCTCGATGCACCCGATGGACCTCAAGAAGATCCTCGCCGGCGAGGTCGTGACCGCGCTGTACGGGCTCGACGCGGCGATGGCGGCGCGGGCCGGCTTCGTGGCGCAGTTCTCCAAGAAGTCGTTCTCCGACGTGGAGTCGCTGCCGTCCGTCGATGTCGCGGCGCACGGTGCCGAGACGGTGGCGGCGGTGCTGACGACGGCGCTGGAGTTCACCCCGAGCGCCTCGGCGGCGCGGCGGCTGGCCAAGCAGAACGCGCTGCGGCTGGTCGTGGAGGGCGAGGGCGGCGGGCAGACCGTGGTGCTGGCGGAGGCCGACGCGGTCCGGCCGCTGGCCGAGGTGCTGGCCGAGAAGCTGGCGGACACCGCCGGCGTCGCGTACCTGAAGGCCGGCCGGAAGCTGGCCAGGCTCGACGGCCGCTGAGCGGACGGGCGGGCGGCCGGTGCGCGGAGTGCGCGCGCCGGCCGCCCGGAACCCTCTCTCAGGTCGCCTGTTTCTTGCGGCCCCGCATGGAGACCCAGAGACGGTCACCGACAGCGACGACGAGGACCGCACCGGCCAGTTGGAGCAGGTGCCGGAGCCAGTCGATGCCACCCGTCTCGTTGACGCCGAGGCCGGTGGCCGCCCAGTTGCCGAGCACGCTGCCCAGCATGCCGAAGATCACGGTCAGCCAGAGCGGAATCTGCTGCTTTCCCGGGATGATGGCCTTCGCGATCAGGCCCAGCACCAGGCCCACGATGATGGCCCACAACCACGTCATGTCGACTCCTCCCGCGGCACGGTGCAGATGACGGTCGTTTCGTCAGTGTCGCCCCGCTTCGACTACGGCGCACGCCGGAGCCGCGGGTACACACGGTGGCCCGGCCGGTCCGGGTACGGGAGGGCACGACCCGGTCTCGAAGGCGGCGCAGTCGCGGCGTACCGTGGGAACCGACCGGATACCGGGGAGAATCCGGCATGACTGACCCAGGTGGTGGAGCGTGATGCGGAAGCAGAGCAGCGGCCAGACCTTCCGGATCACGGGAGCCCGGCAGGGGCTGTCCGAGGATGTGCGCGGACGGCAGCGCCGGTATGTGATCTCGATGGCGGTGCGGACGGTGGCCGTGGTGCTGACCGTCGTCCTGTGGAACATCGAGCGGCCGGTGGCCATCGCGACCTTGGTGCTGGGGCTGGCGCTGCCCTATATCGCGGTCGTCATCGCCAACGCGGGCCGGGAGAACGTCCCTTCGCTCCCGAAGACGTTCGTCGCGGGCCCGACCAGGACGATGCTGACGCCGGGAACCTCCGACGCCCCGGACGGGTCCGTTCCGGAGCGTCCGGCGGCGGGCGCGTCCACCCCGGGACAGGACCCCGGCTGATCAACTCCCGGTCTGTGCGCGGTCTGCAAAGCTCAAGAAAAGCTCAGATCAATCATGGAGTTCCGGTGCACTCGGCACCATCCCCCGTGACATACTGCGTACGCGCTCCGCATCCCCCGTCGGAGCGACAGACCGACGCCGGGCGGCTCCCCCCGTGGCTGCCCGGCGTCGTCATGTCCGCAGGGCCCGAGGGCGGGAGCGCCGGGCCGGGGCCGCGGGCCCAGGACGTAGGGTTGAGGCCGTGATCTCCCCCCATTCCCAGGACTCCGCCGACAGCGCCGTCATCTGCTCCGCGAAGGGCTGCCGCGCCGCGGCGGTGTGGGTGCTGGCCTGGAACAACCCGAAGCTGCACACACCGGACCGGCGCAAGACCTGGCTGGCGTGCGAGGAGCACCGCGAGCATCTGTCGCAGTTCCTCGGGGTGCGCGGCTTCCTGAAGGACGTCGTGACACTGGCGGAGTGGGAGGCCTCGGCCGCCGGTCACTGAGGCCGCACCGGCTCAGCCGCCGATCGCGGACATCGGGCGCTCCGGCTGCAGGAACGACGGATCGTCCAGACCGGAGCCCGCCTTCTTGCCCCACATGGCGGTCTGCCATATCCGCGCGATCTCGTCATCGGGGGCCCCGGAGCGCAGGGCGCCGCGCAGGTCGGTCTCCTCGGTGGCGAACAGGCACGTACGGACCTGGCCGTCGGCGGTCAGGCGGGTGCGGTCGCAGGCCCGGCAGAAGGGGCGGGTGACCGAGGCGATCACTCCGACGCGGTGCGGGCCGCCGTCGACGATCCAGCGCTCGGCGGGCGCGGAGCCGCGCTCGTCCTGGCCTTCGGGGGTGAGGGTGAAGCGGGTGCGCAGCGAGGCGAGGATGTCGCCCGCGGTGATCATGCCGTCGCGCTTCCAGCCGTGCTGGGCGTCCAGCGGCATCTGCTCGATGAAGCGGAGCTCGTAGTCGTGGGCGATCGCCCAGGCCAGCAGGTCGGGGGCCTCGTCGTCATTGAGGCCCGGCATCAGGACGGTGTTGACCTTGACCGGGGTCAGGCCGGCCGCGCGGGCCGCCTCCAGACCGCGGAGGACGTCGTCGTGCCGCTTGCGGCGGGTCAGGGCCTGGAAGACCTCGGGCCGGAGGGTGTCGAGGGAGACGTTGACACGGTCCAGGCCGGCGTCGCGGAGGGCGGCGGCGGTGCGCTGGAGGCCGATGCCGTTGGTGGTCAGCGACATCCGGGGGCGCGGGGTGAGGGCGGCGACGCGGTCGACGATGCCGGTCAGCCCGGGGCGGAGCAGCGGCTCACCGCCGGTGAAGCGGACCTCGTCGATGCCCAGGTCGCGCACCGCGAGGGTGATCAGCCGGACGATCTCGTCGTCGGTGAGCAGATCGGGCTTGGCGAGCCACTGCAGGCCCTCTTCCGGCATGCAGTACGTGCACCGCAGGTTGCACCGGTCGGTGAGCGAAACGCGCAGGTCGGTGGCCACACGGCCAAAGGTGTCGATGAGCACTGGGCCCCCTCCCCAAGAGTGATGGCTCGGTACGTCTCCTTCGGAGATCGGTACGTCTTCGAGCCTACGCGATGGGTGTGACAGCGGGCAGGGCGGAGAAGCACGAGGTGGGCGGGGCGGCGTCGTAGATCTCTACGAGGCCGCCCCGCCCGGTCCCTGGAGGGACGACTCAGCCGGAGCGCCTCAGTGGGCGCCGGTCCCGGTCAGCGAGCGGACCTCCAGTTCGGCGTACTTCTGGGCGTCCGGCTCCTCCTTCGACAGCAGCGACCCCAGCCAGCCGAGCAGGAAGCCCAGCGGGATGGAGATCAGTCCCGGGTTCTCCAGCGGGAAGAAGGCGAAGTCCGCGCCGGGGAACATCGAGGTCTCCTTGCCGGAGACGACCGGGGAGAAGAGCACCAGGAAGACGGAGGAGGCGAGGCCCCCGTAGATGGACCACAGCGCGCCCTGAGTGGTGAAGCGCTTCCAGAACAGGCTGTAGAGGAGCGTCGGGAGGTTGGCGGAGGCGGCGACCGCGAAGGCGAGCGCCACCAGGCCGGCGACGTTCAGTCCACGGGCGAAGACCCCCAGCACGATGGCGACCGCGCCGATGCCGACCGTCGCCCAGCGGGCGGCGCCGACCTCCTCCTTCTCGGTGGCCTGGCCCTTGCGGAGCACGTTGACGTACAGGTCGTGCGCGAACGAGGAGGACGAGGCGAGGGTGAGGCCGGCGACCACCGCGAGGATGGTGGCGAAGGCGACGGCCGAGATGACGGCGAGCAGGATGGCGCCGCCGGTGGAGCCCGCGCCGCCGCCGATCGCCTCGGCGAGGAGCGGGGCCGCGGTGTTGCCCGCCTTGTTGGAGGCGGTGATCGTCTCGGGCTTGATGAGGGCCGCGGCGCCGAAGCCCAGCGCGATGGTCATCAGGTAGAAGACGCCGATGATGCCGATCGCCCAGTTCACGGACTTCCGGGCGGCCTTGGCGGTGGGGACCGTGTAGAAGCGGATGAGGATGTGCGGCAGTCCCGCGGTGCCCAGGACGAGGGCCAGGCCCAGCGAGATGAAGTCGATCTTCGAGGTGGCGGTGGCGCCGTACTTGAGACCGGGCTCCAGGAAGGCGGAGCCCTTGCCGCTGTTCTCGGCGGCGGCGCCGAGCAGGTCCGAGAGGTTGAAGTGGAACTTCAGCGCCACCAGGAAGGTGATCAGCAGGGTGCCGGCGATCAGCAGCACCGCCTTGACCATCTGCACCCAGGTGGTGCCCTTCATGCCGCCGATGGTGACGTAGAGGATCATCACGATGCCGACGAGGACGACGACCAGGATCTTGCCCGCCTCGCTGGTGATGCCCAGGAGCAGGGTGACCAGGGCGCCCGCGCCGGCCATCTGGGCGAGCAGGTAGAAGATCGAGACGATGATGGTGGAGGTGCCGGCGGCCGTACGGACCGGGCGCTGGCGCATCCGGTAGGCGAGGACGTCGCCCATGGTGAACCGGCCGGAGTTGCGCAGCGGTTCGGCGACCAGGAGCAGTGCGACGAGCCAGGCGACCAGGAAGCCGATGGAGTAGAGGAAGCCGTCGTAGCCGAAGAGGGCGATGGCGCCGGCGATGCCGAGGAACGAGGCGGCGGACATGTAGTCGCCGGAGATGGCCAGCCCGTTCTGGAAGCCGGTGAACTGCCGTCCGCCGGCGTAGAAGTCCTCGGCGCCCTTGGTCTGCCGGCCGGCCCAGACCGTGAGGCCGAGGGTGGCGGCGACGAAGACCGCGAAGAGGGTGATGATCAGGGCGCGGTGCTCGCCCGCGCCGCCGGCCGCGAGCTGCTGCACGAGCGGCTGGTGGGTGAGGTTCATGCGTCGCCCTCCTTGCGGAGGGTGACGCCCTCCAGGCGGGACTTGATGGCCTCGGCCCGCGGGTCGAGCTGGGCGGCGGCGTGCCGGGAGTACCACCAGGCGATGAGGAAGGTCGTCACGAACTGGGCGATACCGAGGACGAAGGCGACGTTGAGGTGGCCGGCGACCTTGAGAGCCATGAAGCCGCCGGCGTAGCTCGACAGCAGCACGTAGCCGAGGTACCAGAGGACGAAGGCGACGGTCAGCGGGAAGGCGAACGAGCGGTGCGCGCGCCGGAGTTCATCGAACTCCGGGCTCGACTGCACCTGGCGGTAGTCGGGCGGCTCATGCGTCCCCGGGTCGAGGGTCGGTGCGGCACTCACGGGCTCTCCTGACACGAAGGGGCGGGTTTCCCGGGGGCCGGCCCGGGTTCCGCTCGGGCGGACCCGGGACCAGCCATAAGACTCAGATAAGTGATCCGGATCACGCATGGTAGAGGCGTGGCACACGATCCGACAGGGGGGCGTTGGTTGAATCCCAGAAGATTCCGGGGAATGGCCGCACCGGCCGCCACCGCGCGCGGGGCGCTTCGTTGAGCCCGGTGTGAATCCGCCGCCACAGCAGGCCCCGCAGCCACCCGCTCCCCGCCGGCGCCCGTACGGCAGCATCCGCCTGCCGGCGCCCCTCACCGTCGCCCCGCCGGAACCCCGGCCGGGGACCGCCACGGCCGCCCGCCGCTGGTACGGCCCGCGGGTCGCGCTGCCCCCGCTGAGCATCACCGCCCTGCGGCGTCACGGCTGACGCGCTGTCAATTCCGGCCCTCTGACAGGTTTTCCCCCGCTTTTTTCCGCTTTCCATTGCTGTACGCGAGTGATCGCCGATAACTTCACGTCTCACTGCATCCGCCCGTGCGCAATCCGTGCCCGGGCGGTCTCACGGATGATGTGGAGTATCTATCCATGGCACATCCCCGATCCAGACGCATGCGGGCGCTGGCCGTACCGCTCGGACTGGCTCTGACGGCGTCGCTCGGATTCCTGCCGAACGCGGCCACCGCCGCGCCCCAGGACTCCGCCCCGGCCGCCGCGGCCTCGGCCGACGGCCCGCTGCTCTCCTACGTCGTGAACACCGCGCCCGGCCAACACACGGTCGGCAAGGTGAAGAAGGCCATAGCCCGGGCCGGCGGGAAGGTGGTGGTCGCCCATGAGCAGATAGGCGTGATCGTCGTCCACTCGGCCGACCCGCAGTTCGCGGCCACCGTGCGGACGGTGCCGGGCGTGCAGTCGGCGGGCGCGACCCGTACCGCGCCGCTGAAGGCGCAGGGCACCACCGACGTCGGCAAGCCGCAGAAGGTCGACCTGCCCAAGGCGCAGCTCAAGGCGGCCGGCCAGGCGGCGAAGGCGAACGGCAAGGAGCCGCTGGAGCCGTTGCAGTGGGACCTGCCGGCCATCAAGGCCGACAAGGCCGCGAAGGTGAACCCGGGGAGCAAGAAGGTCACCGTCGCCGTCATCGACACCGGCGTGGACGACACCCACCCCGATCTGAAGGCCAACTTCTCCGCGAAGCAGTCCGCCAACTGCGTGGGCGGGGTGGCCGACACCTCCAAGGGGTCCTGGCGCCCCTGGGACCCGGCCAACGACTACCACGGCACGCATGTCGCGGGCACCATCGCCGCGGCCCGCAACGGTGTCGGCGTGGCGGGGGTCGCCCCGGGCGTGAAGATCTCCGCCCTGAAGGTCAGCGAGCCGGAGACCAGCCTCTTCTACGCGGAGAGCGTGGTCTGCGCCTTCGTCTTCGCGGCCGACCACGGTGTCGAGGTCACCAACAACAGCTACTACGTCGACCCGTGGATGTTCAACTGCAAGGACGACGCGGACCAGGCCGCCATCATCGACGCGGTCGGCCGGGCGGCGAGCTACGCCCAGCGCAAGGGCGCGATCAACGTCGCGGCGGCGGGCAACTCCGACATGAACCTGGCGGCCGCCGAGCTCACGGACGACTCCAGCCCGAATGACACCACGCCCGTCGAGCGCACCGTCTCCCCGAAGACCTGCTGGGACGTGCCCACCCAGCTGCCGGGCACGGTGACCGTCGCGGCGAGCGGCGTGCAGAAGCTCAAGTCCGGTTACTCCAACTACGGACTCGGCCAGATCGACGTGGCCGCGCCGGGCGGCGACTCGCGGCAGGTGCCCGAGCTGCCCGCCAAGAACGGCAACATCCTCTCCACCATGCCGGGCGGCGACTGGGCCTACCTGGCCGGCACGTCCATGGCGAGCCCGCATGTCGCGGGTGTCGCGGCGCTGCTCAAGAGCGCCCACCCGAAGTCCAGCCCGCAGGAGATCCAGTGGCTCCTCAAGAAGCAGGCGGACAACCCCGGCTGCCCCACGGGTGAGTCGACCTGCACCGGCACCAAGCATGTCAACAGCCACTTCGGCTACGGCATCGTCGACGCGCTGGACGCGGTGAAGAAGTAACTCCGGAGCGGATCACGGCAGTTGGGGGAGGGACGGGTGAGCGGCACCCGGCCCTCCCCCCTGTCGTGCCCGGGGCCCGTCCGGGGCGGTCAGGCCGGGTCGCGACCGAGGAAGGCCGCCAGCCGGTCCGTGGCGCCCGCACCGGGCGGCGCGGGGCGCTCCGGGGCGAACGAGCCACCCTCGGTGCGCGGCGCGGCGCCGTAGATCCGGCGGGCCGCGGCCAGCGTCTCCTCGGCGGCCTCCGGCGCGAGTCCGGTGGGCGCGCCGACGGCCCGCGCCAAGTCCCAGCCATGGGCGAGGAGTTCGACCACGACCTGCTGGACGAGCGTCGCGCCGGGCGCCTCATAGGGGCCGAAGGTACGGTGCAGCATCCCGCTGCCGGTGAAGGCGGCGCGGGCCGCGCGCACCGAGCCGGCGAAGGCGGCGCGGTGGTCGTCACCGAGGTGGTCGGCGGTGTGGTCGGCGCGCGGTGCGTCCTCGGCGACCGACGCGGCCATCAGGTTCTCCCACACCATGTGGTCGAGCAGCTGCCGTACGGTCCACCCCGCGCACGGGGTCGGCAGCGCGAGGTCCTCCGGGCGTACGGCGTCGACCAGGGCGGCGACGTCCCGGGTCACGTGTGCGTAGGCGCGCAGCACCCGGTCCGGGTCGGTGCCGTCGAACGCGGAGCGGTCCAGCACGTACGGCCGGGGATGGGCGCGCAGCGCGGCCGTGGTCCAGGCGCCCGCGATGTCCCAGCGGGGTGGCGCGGGCCGGCCGGTGACCGTGCACAGCAGCCGCCAGTAGCGCTCGACGAGCGGCTCGGCGGCGGTCTCCAGCTGCTCCAGCAGCCGGGCGCGGGCCGCGGGGACGTCCTCGGTGGGCGGGTCGGCGGTGCCTGCCTGGGTGGGGAGCCAGGCCGCGACCAGCTCGGCGAGGAAGGGCTCGGCGGCAGGCGAGTCCGGGGCGATACCGGCCGCGACGGCCTCCTCACCACGGGCCCGCATCAGCTCCGCGACCCGCACGACGGCGTGCTCCTGCCCGGCGGGGTCCTGCCCGGCGGGTCCCGCCGTACGCGCGCTGTGTTCGGCGAGACGGCGCAGGGCGGCCCGTAGTTCCGGTTCGCCGACCAGGGCGGCCAGTTCGATCCAGGCGCCGATCTGCTCGGGGGTGGGGTCGTCGGGCAGGTCGGGGGTGGCGGCCAGCAGACCGCTGCGGTAGGCGGGGGCGTCCACCCCGTCGAGGGCGTCCTCGACGAAGTCGGCGATGATCCGGCGGCGTTCGCGGGCCGACAGCCGGGCCAGTTCGGTCATGTGGGGCAGCTCCTCTGCTGCGCTGCCCCGCGTGGCCACCGACCGCAGCACCGCGGACTGCAGCCGCAGGGTGCGGATCTGCGCGTCCAGCGCGTCCGCCCACTGCGCCGCCGTCTCGGCGACCGTGCACTCGCGGTGCAGCACCGACCGGATGGCCGCCCGCCCGATGCCGAGGGCACGCAGACTGCGCACGATCTCCAGGCGGGCGGGGGCGTCCGGGCCGTAGAGCCGGTAGCCCGCGGGGGTGCGGGCGGCGGGCGGCAGCAGGTCCTCGTCCGACCAGCCCCGGATCGTCTTGACCGGGACGCCGGTCAGCCGGGCCAGTTCGCCGATGGTGAGCAGTTCGCTGCCGTCCTCGTTCATGCCGTCCACTCTCGGGTCTCCCCCGGAGGGAGACTCAAGCCGCGACGCGTCCGGACGTCCGGCCCCGGCGGCAGCGGCCGTCCGCGGCGCGGCGGTTCACGCGGTGCCCGCCGCCCGGAGTTCCGGCGTCCGCGCCGGTGCGGTCCGCGGGGCCGCGCCGGCGGACCGCAGGACACCGTCCGCCAGTGCCCACTGCGCCGCGAGATAGGTGAGCATGATCCAGAACTGCGGGGCCGGGAGCTGCGGCCAGTGTGCGATCCCACTCGCGATCAAGGTGTCGGAGAGCAGGAACAGCAGCCCGCCGGCCGCGGCCCACAGGCCCGCCCGGAGCGCGCCGAAGGCCATCGAGGTGAGCAGCAGGCTGTAGCCGGCGACCGGAATCCGCAGGTCTGCCGGGAGGTCCGGCCACAGCAGCACCACCGTGCCGGTCAGCAGGACGGCGTACCCGGCGCCGGCCGCGACGGCCCGCCCCCGCCGGCCGGCCGCGGGACCCGCCCCGTACCGGGCGAACAGCAGCAGATAGCAGACATGTCCCGCGGCGAACGAGCCCATCCCCACCAGGAAGCCGAGATCCCCGCCCACCTGGAGGAAGGTGTCGCCGCCACAGCCGAAGAGGAGCGCGCCGGACAGCAGCGGCGGGCCGCCGCGCGCCAGCGCGTAGCCGGCGAGCAGCGGCATCAGGACGGGCTTGGTGAGCTGCACGACGGGCAGCACGCCCGCGAGCAGCGCCCCCAGGTGCACGATGCTCAGCAGGGCGAACGCCCAGAGCAGGGGTGAGACGGCCCGCGGCCACCGTGCGGTCATGTGGCCGGCTCCTCGACGGAGGCACCGGGCCGGGCGGCCTTCCGTGCCGCCTCCTCGGCGGCGGTCCGGGCCTCCTCCGCCGCGAGCCGGGCCTGCTCCGCGGCGATCCGCTCGGCGGGCTGCCAGCCCGGCCCGCGGAACACCCGTCCGGCGCGCTCGCTCCAGCTGTCGGCGGCCCGGATGTCCCGTGCGATGGCGGCGTACTCATGGGTGGCCACCCGCAGCGGGTTGAAGGTCTCGATGTTCTTGGTGAGTCCGTAGACGGGCCGCTCGGTCTCCGCGACGAACGAGCCGAACATCCGGTCCCAGATGATCAGGATTCCGCCGAAGTTCCGGTCCAGGTAGCCGCCCTGGGAGGCGTGGTGGACGCGGTGGTGGGACGGGGTGTTGAGCACGAACTCGACGGGCCGGGGCAGCTTGCCGATCCGCTCGGTGTGCACCCAGAACTGGTAGAGCAGGTTGGCCCCGGAGGTGAAGGCGATCGCGGCCGGGTGGACGCCGAGGGCGACCATCGGGACGTAGAACGGCCAGACGGTCCAGGTCGTCCAGGGCTGCCGCAGCGCGGTGGTGAGGTTGAACTTCTTGCTGGAGTGGTGCACCACGTGGCAGGCCCACAGGACGCGGATGACGTGGTGGCCGCGGTGCGACCAGTAGTAGAAGAAGTCCTGTGCGAGCAGCATCAGGAGCAGCGTCCACCACAGCACGGGCACCCGCAGCGGGGTGAGTTCGTAGATCGTGGCGTAGATCGCCACGATGGGTATCTTCCACAGCGTGTCGAACACGAGGCTGCCCAGCCCCATGCCGACGCTGGTGGCGGCGTCCTTCGCCTCGTAGCCCTCCGCGTCCTCGTCGGGATGCAGGCGGTAGCTCACCATCTCCACGACGGTGAGCAGGACGAAGGCCGGGACGGACCACAACACGACATCGGGCAGGTGCGGCATGTCCCGCACCATAAAGGCGTTGACGGGCGTGCCGCTAGGGGTTGTTACTGAGAAGTATGTAAGACGTGCCGTCAGCTGGGCCGCACCGTCCGCCGCCGGCGCTCCCCACGACGCCCGGAAAGAGGCCCCATGACCGGCGCACCCACTCTCGCCCTTCTCGGCGGCGGCTTCTCCGACGACCCCGACACCCTGCTGGACGACTACCTGCTGGACACCGTGGGACGGCCCCGGCCGAAGGTCTGCTTCCTGCCGACCGCGAGCGGCGACGCACCGGGCTACATCGAGGGCTTCCACACGGCCTTCGGGGAGCGGGACTGCGAACCGAGCCACCTGGAGCTGTTCCGGCGCACCGTGACCGATCTGCGGGCCTTCGTCCTCGCCCAGGACATCGTCTACGTCGGCGGCGGCAACACCGCCAACATGCTCGCCGTCTGGCGGGTCCACGGCCTGGACACGGTCCTGCGCGAGGCGTACGCGGCCGGGGTGCTGCTGTGCGGCATCAGCGCCGGGGCCTGCTGCTGGTTCGCGTCCGCGTTCTCCGACTCCTTCGGCCCGCCGGTACCGCTCACCGACGGGCTGGGCCTGCTGCCGGGCAGCCTGTGCCCCCACTACGACAGCGAGCCGGAACGCCGCCCCGGCTACCTGTCCGCGGTCAACGACCGCGCGCTCCCCGGCGGCTGGGCCCTCGACGACGGCGCCGCCGCCCTGTTCACCGACGGCCGCCTCACGGACGTGGTCACCCGGAAGCCGGGCGCCACCCTCCACCGCGTGAGCACCGGCCGCGACGGCACGGCGCGGGAGGTCGCAGAGGCGGCGCGGCTGCTGGGGCCTTAGGGGACGGCCCCGGCCGTCCCCGGCCCGCCCCTCACCACACCCGTACCGACCCGCCCCGTGCGAACGCCGGGCTGGTGGCGTTCGGGGGGATGGTGTGGAGGGGTTCGGAGATGTCGGTGATCCTGGGGCCCACGCGGGCGGCCAGGGGGGCGAGGTGGGCGAGGTCGAAGCCGTAGACGCGGGCGGCGTTGGTGCCGAGCATGGCGGCGGTCTCGTCGGCCGGGACGCCGGCGTAGGCGAGGCGGAGGGCCTCGCGGGAGTGCGGGTGGGTGCCCTCGTCGTGGGGGTAGTCGCTGCCCCACATGAGCTTGTCGAGGCCGATGCGGTGGCGGAGCGGGACCTCGTGCGGGCGCATGAAGCTGGCGCCCACGAAGCAGTGGTCGCGCCAGACGCCGGACGGGGAGCCGCCCATGGCGTCGGCCAGGCCGGCGCCGAACTTGGCCTCGGCGGTGGCGGCTTCGGTCGCGGCCGCGACCATCCGCCCGTGGTAGTAGTCCAGCATGTCCAGGACGCCGGGAATCCAGCCGGAGCCCTGCTCGGTGAGGACCAGGCGGAGGCCGGGGTGGCGGCGGAAGACGCCGCCGAAGATCAGGTGCCACAGGGCGCGGTGCGAGAACCAGGTCGTCTCGACCATGAAGACGGCGCGGGCGGCCGGCTCGTCGCCGAGCGGCGGGGAGGCCGACCCGCCGTGGTGGTTGACCGGGACGCCGAGTTCCGCGCAGACCGCCCAGAGCGGGTCGTAGCCGCTGGAGTGGAGTTCGGGGAGGCCGGAGCCGGGCGGGGTGCCGGGGAGCATGATGCCGCCGGTGAGCCCGGCCTCCTTGGTGCGGCGGACTTCCCGTACGGCCCGGTCGACGTCGTGGAGGAGGATCTGGGCGACGCCGGCCCGGCGGCCGGGGACCTCGGCGCAGAAGTCGGCGAGCCAGCGGTTGTGGGCGCGCAGGCCCGCCCAGCGCTGCTCGAACTCCGTGCGGGTGGGCGCGGGGGCCATGAGGGCGGCGCTGGGGAAGAACGGCGGGATGGTGTTCGGGAAGACGACCTCGGCGACGATGCCGTCGGCCTCCAGCTCGGCCAGGCGGCGGGCGGAGTTCCAGTTGCGGTCGGCGGTGTCGGCGAGCAGGTCCTCGTGTGGATTGACGTAGGACGCGGCCCAGGCGTCGAAGTCGTCGTGGTACCGGGACTCCAGATACGGCCGGTAGTCGAGGAGGTCGGCGCCGGCGTGGCAGTCGGCGGAGATCACGGTGTAGCGGTCGTCGGTCATCGCTCGGCCCCCAGTACCGGGAAGTCGTGGTCGGTCAGCCAGTGGCGGCCCACCTCGCGGGAGCGGGCCCAGGAGGCCTCGACCGCCGCCTGGTCGGCGCTCTGGCCCAGGTCGGCCGGGGTGGGGCCGATACGGCGGGCCAGCGGGGCCAGCCGCGCGGTGTCGAAGCCGAAGACCTCGGCGGCGGACAGGCCGAGCATGCGGCGGGTCTCGGCGACCGGGATGTCGTGGAAGGTCTTCCGCAGCCAGCCGCGGGTGTCGGGCCAGGTGCCCTCGGGGTGCGGGAAGTCGCTGCCCCAGAGGATGTTGTCGACACCGGTCTCGTACCGCTGGGCGAGTTCCCGGCGCTTGGTGTTGGTGGCGCAGACGAAGACCTGCCGGTCCAGGTACTCGTGCGGGGGGCGGGTGAGGGCGGCGAACGGGGAGAGCTTCTTGCCGCCGTGCGCGCCCAGGTAGAGGCGGTCCATGAACCACAGGAGGTTGGGCAGCCACCAGCAGCCGGACTCGGCGATGCCGAACCGCAGTCCCGGGTGGCGTTCGAAGACCCCGGACCAGAGCAGGAACCACAGGGGGCGCGCGGGCCACCAGGTCACCTCGGAGACGTAGATCCCGAGGTGGTCGCCGTACTCGTGGCGGGGCGCGGCCCCGGAGTGGGTCAGCACCGGCATCGCGCACTCGGCGGCCGCCGCCCACACCGGGTCGTAACGGCGGTCGTGGTAGGGCGCCTTGTCGACCCACATGGACGGGATCATCAGCGCGCCGAGGCCGGACTCCTTGGCGCGGTGTATCTCGGCCACGACCCGGTCCGTGTCGGCGGTGACCGGTAACAGCGCCACACCGCAGTGCCGTTCGGGGTGCGCGGAGACGAAGTCGGCGAGCCAGCGGTTGTGCGCCTGGGCACCCGCCATGCCGAGGTCCGGGTCCTGGTCGCCGGAGAGGCCGAGCCCGACGCCGAAGGGGGCCGCGGTACCGCTGTCGACGGCGTCCGCGTCCGGGAAGACGACCTCCGCCGCCACCCCGTCGCCGTCGAGTTCCTTCAGACGCTGGGCCGGGTCCCAGCCGCCGCGCAGGCCCTCCTCGTGGTCCCGGAACCACCGGGCGGCGAAGGCCTCGTTGCGGATTCCGAGGCGGGTGGCCTCCGCACGGCGGGCGTCCCGCTCGCCGAGGAACACGTCGAAGTCTCGGTGGAACCGGGCCTCCAGATAGGGGCGGTACTCCTCGGTGGGGAGCCCGGCGTGGCAGTCGGAGGAGATGATCAGGTACGGCTCGTGCGGGCCGGTACGGGTGTCCGGCCGGTCCGTTCGGACCTGTGGGTCCGTCATGGCGAACCTCCCTCAGTCTTCCGCGTCGAGGATGAAGTGCTCCAGATAGGCGGGCGCCGAGCGGTCGAGCATCGAGGCGGACCGGGCCCGGATCTGCGCGTCGGTGTGCGCGCTGGGCGGCAGCAGCCAGAAGCGGCCGGCCCGGACGCCGTCCACGACCTGCGCCGCGACCTCCTCGACGGGGGTGAAGGCGACCTCCTGCCCGGCCTCCCGCATCGCCGCCTCCCACTGCGCCAGGCTGCGGTACGGCGTCCGGCGCGGCCGTGTCTTGGCGTAGCGCACGGGCCGGTTGCGGTGCGACTCCCACAGGCCGGTGCGGAGCATGTGCGGGCCGGGGAAGAGCACCGAGGCGCCGACGGGGGCGTGCTCGGCCCGGAGGTGGGCGTGGAGCGACTCGGTCATGGTCACCACGGCCGCCTTGGTGACGGCGTAGACGGACGCGGTGGGCAGCGGCGCGACGCCGCCGTCCGTCGAGGAGGTGTTGACGACATGGCCGGGTTCGCCGGCCGCCAGCATCCGGGGCAGAAAGCACTGGATGCCGTGGAAGACGCCCCAGACGTTCACCGCGAACGCCCACGCCCAGTCGTTGGGCTCGTGCTCCCACATCCGCCCCTCGGCGCCGGAGCCCACCCCCGCGTTGTTGCACAGCAGATGGACGGCGCCGAAGGCCTCGTACGCCGCGTCGGCGAGGCCGGCGACCTCCTCGCGCACCCCGACGTCCACGGTGTGCGCCAGCACCCGGGCGCCGCCCGCGGCCAGCTCCTCGGCGGCGGCCCGCAGCGGCTCCTCCTCCACGTCCGCGAGGACCACCCGCAGCCCCTCCGCGGCGAACCGGCGCGCCATGGCCAGGCCGACACCGCTCGCGGCGCCGGTGACGACCGCGACCTGTCCCGCCGTCAGCTCCATGCCCGCTCCCCTTTCCCTGCCGCCCGGTCCGGCCGCCCCTGGGGCCGGGAACCGCGGACTCGTCCTGTGGGGGCGCCCGGCATCAGGCACTCCCCTCGGGCGGCCCGTCGAGGATCTGCTGCGGATCGTCGTAGCGCTGGTGGATGTACGGCAGCAGGGACGCGGCGGCGACCCGCTCGACGACCCGGCCCCGCTGGTCGCTGGTCTTCTCGCCGAGGGTGAGCTCGACGAGGGTGCGGACGGGCAGGTCGGCGACCGGGTCGTACATCGACTCGCGGAGGACGACATCACCGGTGATCCGCTCCAGTACGCGGACCTTCTCGTGGCGCAGGCAGTGCACCAGCACCGGGTCGAGGTCGAACCCCGAACCGTCCACGGCGGGCAGGAACTTGAAGTAGAAGTCGGTCTTGCGGGCCGGCTCGGGGACCGGCAGCGGTCCGCTGACCGCACCGCGGACCTCGACGAAGGCGATGCCGTGCCGGGCGAGCGCGGCACGGACGACCGGGCCGTCCCGCTCGACGGTGACCTCGCCGAGCTTCTTGGGTTCGCCGAAGACCTCCCGCCCGCCGGTCAGCGCCCGCTCGTGGGTCATCGGCATGACGAGCGGATACCAGCCCTCGACGCCGCGGTGTGCGGCCGCGACGGCGACCGAGCCCGCGCCGAGGGGGTATCCGGTCAGCCGGACGGTGGAGATGCTGGCCCGGACCAAGGGGCGTCCGGTGGGTTCGAGGGGCGGCGGCAGTACGGCGGCGACCGCGTCCGGGTCGGTCTCCCACACGGCGGTGACACCGGTGGACCAGATCTCGGGTAACCGGGAACCCGCGGTCCGTGCCGCGGTGATCTCCGTCGCGCTGCGCGCTCCGTAGCGTATGCGGGCCATGGCGTACCACCCTTCGTCGTCGGTGACTTGCGGGGGTCGTGCGAGGCGCCTGTAACACTGTTACACCGAGCGGGATGAAGGGTAAAGGGCCGTGTACGCCCGGGAGTTGAGGGACAGTGGGGGGGGAAGGTGGGGGGAATATGACACGTACCGCGCTGACCGGCGAAGAGGTACTGGCGGCCGCCGCCCGGCTGGTGCGGGCGGACGGCCCCGGCGCGCTGACCATGCGCCGCCTCGCCACGGAACTGGGCACCGCCGTCACCTCCATCTACTGGCACGTGGGCAACCGCGAGTCGCTGCTGGACGCCCTCGTCGAGCGCACCGTCCGGGAGATGGGCGAGATCCACCCCACCGGGGACAGCCCGCACGCCCGCATCGTGTCGGTCGCCCGCGCGCTGCACTCGGCGCTGCGCGAGCGCCCGCAGCTGATCGCGATGGTGCACGAACGCGGCCTGACGGAGCGGATGTTCCTGCCGGCACAGCAGGCGCTGGTCCACGAGATGCACGCCGCCGGGCTGCGCGGCGAGACGGCCGCCGAGGCGGTGCGGGCGGTCCAGTTCCAGGTCGTCGGCTTCGTCCTGGTCGAGCGCAACCGGGAACGGTCCCCCGCGCAGCACCCGAGCGAGGGCGAGCTGTGGGACTCCCCCACCGCCGGACACGATCCGGCACTGGCCCGCGCGCTGGCCGGCCCGGTCGACGCCGGGCGGCTGTTCACGGTCTCCCTGGAGGCACTGGTGACGTCGTTGCTTGCGGCGGGGGCGGCGTCCGGCTCATGAGTGTCTGCGGTCGCGCGTGTCCGGCTGGCGAGCATCTGGCGGCTGTTCGCTGCCTTCCTGGGGCATGCGGAATTCCCCCTTCGGGCAGACGCACCTGTGTTTTTTCCCCGCCGCCCACCCCCCTTCGGGGGGTGGGCGGGTCAGGACAGCACCCCCAACCGCCGGCCGCCCCCGCCAGCCCCACCCCCCACACCCCGTCAACTCCCCCACCCTGCCCTCCAACCAGCCCCTCACCACCCCCACCCACCGCCCCCCCAGAAGCGCAAACCCCCCACAACCCCCCATGCGGTTCGGTGGCTGTCAGTGGTGGCCCGTATCCTCAGGGACCATGCTCGAAGACCGCATGGCAGCAGCCGCCGACCCGATCGCGCCGAAGATCGGGCAGCAGCCGGGCCCGCAGACGCCGCCGGCTCCCTGGCCGTCCGCGTATCCCCAGGGGTACGCGGTGGTCGACGTGGAGACCACGGGCCTGGCCCGCGACGACCGGATCATCTCGGCAGCCGTGTACCAACTCGACGCCCAGGGCGAGGTCCAGGACCGCTGGTACACCCTCGTCAACCCGCAGCGGGACCCGGGGCCGGTCTGGATTCACGGGCTCACGAGCGCCGTGCTCGCCGACGCCCCGCTCTTCCCGGAGATCGTCCCGGAGCTGTCCCGGCGGCTGGCGGACCGGGTGCTGGTCGCGCACAACGCGATGTTCGACTGGTCGATGATCGCCCGCGAGTACGCCCGCGCCGCGGCGACCGCGCCCGTGCAGCAGCGGCTGTGCACCATCGCGCTGTCCAAGGAGCTGCGGCTGCCGCTGCCCAACCACAAGCTGGAGTCCCTCGCCGCCCATTACGGCGTGGTGCAGGAGCGCGCCCACCACGCCCTGGACGACGCCCGGGTGCTGGCCGAGGCGTTCCGGCCCAGTCTGCGGCGGGCCGCGCAGGAGAATCTGCGGCTCCCGCTGCTCAGCTGCCAGCCGCTGACGGAGTGGTCCGACGCCCCCGCGCCCCGCCAGCGCGCCACCGCGGCGGCCTACCGCCCCACGTCCTGGCGGCCGGCCCGTAAGCGCCCGGCGTGCCCGTACCCCAACCCGGGGCGCTACGAGTCCGGCGGACAGCTCGTCCAGGGGATGCGGGTCGCCTTCTCGGGTGACACGTCCGTGGACCGCGAGCTGCTGGAGGACCGGGCGATCGAGGCGGGGCTGCATGTCGCCACGAGCGTGTCCCGGCTGACCAGCCTGCTGGTGACCAACGACCCCGACTCCCGGACCTCCAAGACCGCCAAGGCCGCCTCGTTCGGCACGGTCGTGATCGACGAGGCGGCCTTCATGCAGCTGCTGCAGGACGTGGCCCCGGCGCCTGCGTCCGGGTGAAGCCCGCCCAACACACCCGCCGGCACCGCGCCGCGCGCGGGCGGCGCCCGCACTCTGTGGCGCATGGCACGTTGTGAGGTCTGCGGAAACGAATACGGCATGACGTTCGAGGTGCACGCGCAGGGCGCGGTGCATGTCTTCGACTGCTTCGCCTGCGCCATCCACCGCATGGCGCCGATCTGTGAGCACTGCCGGTGCCAGATCATCGGGCAGGGCGTCGAGGCCGACCAGAAGTGGTACTGCGGTGCGCACTGCGCCCGCTCGGACGGCCGGGTGGGCATCGTCGACCGGGTCTGACCCGGGAGCCGCCTCCCGGAGCTGCGCGGAGGGCCACCGGACGCGGGCGGCCACCGCCGGGCCCTCCCCCGGCCCCCACCGGGGACCCCCGGCTCGGTGGTCCCGGCGCCCCAGGTACCGTCAAGGCCGTGTACCGCTTCCTGTTGTCCCGGCAGTGGGTGATCCTCACCCTCGTGGGTCTTGTGCTGATCCCCGTCATGATCAAGCTGGGCTACTGGCAGCTCCACCGGCATGAGCACAAGGTGGCGCAGAACGGGCTGATCGCGCGCAGCCTGGCCGCCGACCCGGTTCCGGTCACCACGCTGGCCGCCCCCGGCCGCGAGCTGCCCCGGCGCGACATGTGGCGCACGGTCACCGCGACCGGCACCTACGACACCGCGCACGAGGCCGTGGTCCGCCAGCGCACCGCCGCCGACGAGCAGAGCATCGGCTACTACGTGATCACCCCGCTGGTCCTCGGCAACGGCCGGGCCGTGCTGGTCAACCGCGGCTGGATCTCGGCCGGCAACGACCTCACCAAGTTCCCGGACGTGCCGGCCGCCCCCCGGGGCAAGGTCACCGTGACCGGCCGGATGATGGCCGACGAGACCACCGCCGCCAGCGGCATCAAGGACACCAAGGGCCTGCCCGCCCGCCAGGTCATGCTGATCAACAGCGCGGAGCAGGCGAAGCGGGCCGGCCGGCCGATGCTCGGCGGCTACATCGAGCAGACCGGCCCCGAGCCGGCCGGCGGCAAGCCGGAGCTGGTCCCCGAGCCGGACCACGACTCGATCGGCCCGCACATGGCGTATGCGATCCAGTGGTGGCTGTTCGCCGCGGCGGTGCCCGTCGGCTGGGTCGTCCTGGTCCGCCGGGAGCGCCGTGACCGGGCGGCCGCCGCCAAGGCGGCCGAGGAGGCCGGGGCCGCCGGAGCCGCGCCGGACGGCGAACCGAACGACGGGCCGGACGGCGGCCCGACCGCGGAACCCGCCGGTGCCGGGGACACCGGGGCGGCCGGCGACCACGCGGCGCCGGCACCTGCCTCGGCCAAGCCGTAGCCCGGACGGCCGTCACCACGGCGTAGCGCCTCCCCCGGGCGGGAAAAGGCGCTGAGTGCACCCACGTATCGAGGACTATGCGCTCATCGGCGATCTCCAGACCGCCGCACTCGTCGGCCGCGACGGGTCCATCGACTGGCTGTGCCTGCCGCGCTTCGACTCCGGCGCCTGCTTCGCCGCCCTCCTCGGCGGCAAGGAGAACGGCCACTGGGGCCTCGCCCCGTGCTCTCCCGACGCCCGCGCCCAGCGCTCCTACCGCGGCGACTCGCTGATCCTCGACACCGTCTGGGAGACCCCCACCGGCAGTGTCCGGGTCACCGACTTCATGCCGCAGCGCGACCAGGTGCCCGACGTCGTACGGATCGTCGAGGGCCTCAGCGGCAGCGTCGAGATGCGCGGGGTGCTGCGGCTGCGGTTCGACTACGGGCGGGTGGTGCCCTGGGTGCGCGCCACCGAGGGCTGCCGGGTGGCGATCGCCGGACCGGACTCCGTCTGGCTGCGCACCCCGGCCGAGAGCACCACCTACGGCAAGGACTTCAGCACCCGCTCGGACTTCACCGTCGCCGCGGGCGAGCGCGCCGCGTTCGTGCTGACCTGGCACCCCTCCCACGAGCCCCGGCCGACCCAGATCGACCCGTTCACCGCGCTCCAGGACACCCTGGACGACTGGCACGCCTGGTCCGCGCGCTGCCGCTACACCGGCCCCTACCGCGAGGCCGTGATCCGCTCGCTGATCACCCTCAAGGCCCTCACCTACGGGCCCACCGGCGGCATCGTGGCGGCCCCGACCACCTCGCTGCCCGAGGAGCTGGGCGGGGTCCGCAACTGGGACTACCGCTACTGCTGGCTGCGCGACGCCAGCCTCACCCTGAACTCCCTGCTCTCCGCCGGGTATCTGGACGAGGCCGGCGCCTGGCGGGACTGGCTGCTGCGCGCGGTGGCCGGCGCCCCCGACGACCTGCAGATCATGTACGGGCTGGCGGGTGAGCGGCGGCTGCCGGAGGCCGAGCTGCCGTGGCTGACCGGCTACTGCGGCTCCGCGCCCGTCCGCATCGGCAACGCCGCCGTCGAACAGCGTCAGCTCGACGTCTACGGCGAGGTCCTGGACTCCTTCCACATCGCCCGCGCGGCCGGACTGCCGGCCGAGCCGCACGCCTGGAGCATCCAGCGGGCGCTGATGGACTACCTGGAGTCCACCTGGCGCGACCCCGACGAGGGGCTGTGGGAGATCCGCGGGCCGCGCCGGCACTTCGTGCACTCCAAGGTCATGGCCTGGGTCGCGGCCGACCGGGTGGTGCGGGCCATCGAGGGGTTTCCGCGGTTCGGCGGGGACGTCGACCGCTGGCGGGCGATGCGCGACGAGGTCCACCGCGAGGTGTGCGAGCGCGGCTACGACGCCGACCGCGGCACCTTCACCCAGTCCTACGGCTCCGCGGAACTGGACGCCGCGACCCTGCTGATCCCCCGCGTCGGCTTTCTGCCGGGCGACGACCCCCGGGTCCTCGGCACCATCGACACGGTGTTCCGGGAGCTGTCGCACGACGGTCTGGTACGCCGTTACAGCACCGAGGGCAGCACGGTCGACGGGCTGCCGGGCGGCGAAGGCACCTTCCTGGTCTGCTCGTTCTGGCTCGCCGACGCGCTCCAGCTGAGCGGCCGGCGGGCCGAGGCCCAGGAGCTGTTCGAACGGCTGCTGGGGCTGCGCAACGACCTGGGGCTGCTCTCCGAGGAGTACGACCCGGCCGCCCGGCGCCAGCTGGGCAACTTCCCGCAGGCCTTCAGCCACATCGGCCTGGTGGGGACCGCCTTCGGCCTCCAGGACGGGGCACGGGCACACTAGGGGCCATGGATCTCGGACTCACTGACCGGACGTACCTCGTCACCGGGGCGACCCGCGGCCTCGGCTTCGCCACCGCCCGTGAACTGGTCGCCGACGGCGCCCATGTCGTGATCACCGGACGCACCGAGGAGAGCGCGTCCGCGGCGGCCGCCTCACTGGGCGAACGGGCCCTGGGAGTGGCGGCCGACAACGCCGACGCGGACACCCCCGGCCGTCTGGTGGCGGCGGCCCGCGAGCGCTTCGGCCGACTGGACGGGGTGCTCATCAGCGTGGGCGGCCCGGCCCCCGGCACCGCCGCCGACAACACCGACGCCCAGTGGCAGGAGGCCTTCGAGTCGGTCTTCCTCGGCGCGGTGCGGCTGGCCCGCGCGGCCGCCGCCGAGCTGCCGGAGGGCGGGGTGATCGGCTTCGTGCTGTCCGGCTCGGTGCACGAGCCGATCGGCGGACTGACCCTCTCCAACGGGCTCCGCCCCGGTCTCGCCGGTTTCGCCAAGTCGCTCGCCAACGAACTGGGCCCGCGCGGCATCCGCGTCCTCGGCGTGCTGCCCGGCCGGATCGCCACCGACCGGATGACCCAGCTCGACGCGCTCTCCGGCGACCCGGAGGGGTCCCGCGCCCGTAACTGCGCGTCGATCCCGCTGGGCCGTTACGGGACGCCGGAGGAGTTCGGCCGGACCGCGGCCTTCCTGCTGTCGCCCGCAGCGTCGTATGTCACCGGGGTGATGGTGCCGGTGGACGGCGGGGCCCGGCGCGGGTTCTGACCCCGCACGGGCGGCGGACCCGGGGCGCGCCGCCCGTACCGCGCTAACTGACCCGCTCGGGGCGGTGCTTGACCGCGCGCAGCCGGACCTCGCCCGGCAGCCGGTCGAGGCCGGCCGAGCGGCGGGCGTGCGCCACCGCCTCGTCCGACAGCCGCCGCACGACGGTCCCCGGGTCGGCGTGCGGGGCGAGCGCCAGCACGGCCCGCACCCGCGGTTCGCTCCGGCGGCCGGTCAGCAGCACACCGGCCCCGTCGATGCCGTCCAGCGCCTCCGACTCGGCCGTGAGGGCGGCCTCCAGCGCCCGGCCGCGCAGCACGGCGCCCTCGCCGTCGCCGCTGTCGACGAGGATCGTCTGCAGCCGGCGGCGCCGGAGCTGGGTCAGCAGCCACCACAGCATCAGCAGCACGAAGACGGCCAGCGCGGCGATGACGACGGGCCACCACCAGCCCTGGTCCGTCCAGCGGGTGCGCTGCCCCGCGGGGAGCAGCACCTGGCCGGGGCGGGACCAGGGCCAGCCGGCGGGCAGTGCGAGGTGCCATTTCGCGGGCAGGCCGAGGCCGCCGAGCAGCACCAGGCCGCCCGCGCCGAACAGCACCACACCGCTCAGACCGAGCAGCACCCGGTTGACCGTTCCGCGGACCCTGCGCATCGCTCGCTCACCTCTTCTTCGGGCGCCGGACGTCCACGGTCAGGCGGAGTTCACGGGCCAGTCCCAGCTGCCGCAGTCCCTCGCCGAGCGAGGTGTCGAGGTCGGCGCGGACCTCGTCCAGCTCACGGAAGTGCGCGACGGCGTGCGCCTTCGCCTTGCGGCGGCCGACCTTCATCCGTACGGACTGGACACCGGCGACCTCCATGGCACGGTCGCGCAGCACCAGCGCGGCGGCCGCCCGGTCCAGCCCGGCCCGCAGGTCCGGCGCCGCCGGCCGCATCGGCAGCACCTGGCGCAGTCCGGGGGTCACGGCCGACACGAACAGCCAGATGCCGAGCACCACGGCGACCGCGGCGGCGCCCAGGACCCAGGGGTTGTCCAGGTGACGGGTGGCCAGTTCGCGGGCGAGCCGCCGGCGCCAGGCCATCGCGGGTCGGTTGGCACGCACCGCGGCCGCGTCGTAGAGCAGCAGGCCGGCCGCGGCCAGCAGCACCAGCGCCACCAGGGCCGCCGGCACCCGGCGGGCCGACCAGAAGCGCCGCACCCGGTCGTGGCCGGCGGAGTCCGTGGCCGTGGGGTCCGCGGTGGACGGGGTCGAGCCGTCCGCCGCGCCGGGGGCCGATCCGTCGGCCGCGTCCGGTGTCTTGTCGAGCGTGGGCAGCCGCCGGGTGCCGGACGGCTCCCTGTCCTCGTCACTCATCGGACCCTCCCGCGGTCCGTACGGTCCAGCAGCGGGGAGTGCAGCCGCTCGACCTCCACCGCGACCTCGGGCACGGTCATGTTCGCCAGCGCCGTCACCCGCTCGGTGACCTGACGGCGCACCAGCCGGCACTGTCCGCCGATGTCGGAGGGGTAGCCCAGCTCCACGGCGATCCGCAGCCGCGCCTCACCGAAGTTCTGCCGGTCGTCGCGCCGGTGCACGGTGACCGTCGCATGGGCGTCCGTACGGGCGCGCGGGGACTCCGCGCGCAGCGCCTCCCGGGCGGCCCGTGCGGCGATCTTCGCCACCACCCGGTCCGCGATTCTGGTCGCGCCCCGCTCACCCGCCGGTACGGCGGTCGCGGCGGCGGCCGGGGACACCGTCGCCACCCGGCCTCACCGCCGCCGGTCGCGGTCGCCGCCGCGCGGACGGAAGAACTCGCCGGCCTCCAGGTCCCCGTCGAGGAACCTGCCGGCCACGAACCCGACGGCGCCCAGCGCCGCCACCAGGACGAAGGCGCCGAAGCCACCGAAGTATCCGGCGAAGCCCAGCGCCATACCGGCCAAGAGACCGGCCACGGCCATGCTCATCGTGCGCTCCTTCGCTGCCACGCCGGACGGGTCCGGTTACTGGAGCCGCTGCTCCGATTCCTCTTCTTCGTCTGCCTCGTCGGGCAGCTTGACGTCGCTGACCGCGATGTTGACCTCGACGACCTCCAGGCCGGTCATCCGCTCCACGGCGGCGATGACGTTCTCCCGGACGGACCGGGCGACCTCGGCGATGGCGACGCCGTAGTCGACCACGATCTCCAGGTCCAGCGCGGTCTGCACCTCGCCGACCTCGGCCTTCACACCCTGGGTCGCGGACCTGCTGCCGCCGGGCACCCGGTCCCGGACGGCGCCGAGCGTACGGGCGAGGCCGCTGCCCATGGCATGCACGCCGAGGACGTCCCGGGCCGCGAGGCCGGCGATCTTCTCCACGACACCGTCGGCGATGGTGGTCCGCCCCCGGGTCGCGGGGGCGCCGCCGCCCCGTTTGGCGGGCGTCCCGGGCTCTGCGTGCTGCTGGCTCTCGCTCATCGACGTGTCCCTTTCCGCGGGGAGGAACGGTCCGCCCGCTCCGGTCCCCACAGTAGGCCGGGTGCTTCCGGGCCGCTCCGGGGATGTGGCAGGCGAGTGCTCCACCCGGCACCGCCGGGCGCACCGCCCTGCCGCACGGGCCGGTCTGCGGCAGGCTGGGAGCGTGGTCCGGGACGGTCAGGGAATCGGTCCGTGGGCCTTCCGGGAAAGGGGTGACGCGGTGGCCGTGAACCAGTTGGCGCGGACGGTCCGGGCGCAGCTCGGCATCGGCCGGGTGCTGCCGCTCGGCGGCCCCGCGGACGGCTCGTGGATCACCGAGCAGGCGGCCGCCGGGGCGCTGCGGACGGCGTCCGGAACGCCGGCCGGGGTCCGCGTCGGCACGCTGCGGCTGTCCGTCGCCGATCCGGACAACGCCCCGGAACCGGCGGTGCCGGCGCCGCCGAGCGCCCTGCCGCCCGGCCCGCTGCGGATCGAGGCGGAGTTCGCCGCGGTCGCCGACCGGCCGCTGCCCACGCTGGCCGACGAGGTGCGCGCGGCGCTGCTGGAGGCCTCGGTCCGGGAGCTGGGGCTGGTGGTCGGCGTGGTCGATCTGCGGGTCGGCGGTCTGCTGGAGACGGAGGAGGCCACGGCGGACACCGCGTCGCCCCGTTCCGCTTCCCCGGGGGACGTGCCGCCCGCTGCGGAGGAACGGACCGGTGCGACGCAGGAGGGCGCGGCGGGCATCGCCGCGGTCGCGCGGGGTGTCGCGGGGGTGGTCCGGCTGGCGCCGGTGCTCGGCGGTTCCCGTCCGGTGCGCCTCACGGAGGGGCATGCCCTGATCCAGCTGGCGACCGCGCCCGGCTACCGGGCGCTGGATGTCGCCTGCGCCGTACGGCGGGCGGTGGCCGCCGCGCCGCCCGTGGCCTCGACGGTCGCCGTGCTGGTCACGGCGGTGGAGCAGAGCTGACGAACGGCCCGGCCGGGCACCGTGGTGGTGCGCCGCCGGGCAGCCCGGGACAGCTGAACGGTGCGGGTGCTACTCCCCCACACCCGCGAGGTCACGCAGCCGGCGCGCCTGGGCGGCCCGCTCGGCGCGGCGCTGCTCCTCGTAGGTACGGCCCGCGGCGCCGGCCAGCAGGGCCTTGGTCTCGATGACGGCATCGCGCGGCGCGGCGGTGAGCGCGGCCGCCAAGTCGGCCACGGTGGCGTCGAGTTGGTCGCCGGGCACCACGAGGTTGGCGAGCCCGATCCGCTCGGCCTCCTCGGCGTGCACGAAGCGCCCGGTGGCGCAGATCTCCAGCGCGCGGGCATAGCCCACCAGCCCGACCAGGGGGTGGGTACCGGTCAGGTCCGGTACGAGTCCCAGGCTGGTCTCGCGCATGGCGAACTGGACGTCCGGCGCCACCACCCGCAGATCGCAGGCGAGGGCGAGCTGGAAGCCGGCGCCGATGGCGTGCCCCTGCACGGTGGCGATGGACACCAGGTCATTGCGCCGCCACCAGGTGAACGCTTCCTGGTACTCGGCGATGGTGGCGTCCAGTGCACTGTCCGTGCCGCGCGCCAGATCGATGAACGACGGCTCGCCGTCGAAGCCCTCGGGCGTGAACGCCTGACGGTCGAGGCCCGCGGAGAAGGACTTGCCCTCACCGCGCAGCACCGCGATCCGTACGTTTCCCGGCAGCAGCGACCCCGCTTCGGCGAGCGCCCGCCACATGGCCGGCGACTGCGCGTTCCGCTTGGCCGCGTTGGCGAGGGTCACCGTGGCGATCGCACCGTCCACGGTGAGCCGCACGCCGTCCTTGTCGAGCAGAGTCATGAGCGCCTCCGAGTCAGCCAGCCGCACCTGCGTGCGTAAGTGACTGAACGGTAACCTCCCGGCCGACTGCTCGGCCGGCCGGGGGGACACCGCTGTACCCGGAGTCGCGGCCGTCAGGCCGATGTGGCCTTCTTGCCCCTCGTGGCTCCGCCGCGACCGCGCAGGACCACACCGGATTCGCTGAGCATCCGGTGCACGAATCCGTAGGAGCGGCCGGTTTCCTCGGCCAGCGCCCGGATGCTCGCACCGGAGTCGTACTTCTTCTTCAGGTCTGCCGCGAGCTTCTCGCGCGCGGCGCCGGTTACCCGGCTGCCCTTCTTCAGAGTCTCGGCCACCCGTGCCTCCTCGTGGGAAGTGCGCTCTGGACTCTCATGATCACCCCTCCCCGGCTTCCTGGCCACCCATTCCGCAAGGTCCGTACGACATCCTTTGCCGTCCGGCGGCCGCTCATCCGGGCCGGAATGCCTCATTCCGGCCGGGCGGGAGGCCGTCCTCGCCCGGCTTTGCGCGAGAAGCGGCAGGTCAGGTGGTATGCCGCTGAAACGGCGACGGCCGGGCCCCAAGGACCCGGCCGTAGGCCGCAGACTCGCCGGTGTACGAGCCGTTCTCACTCAGATGACGGATCACTCGTCGGCCGAATGATCCATACGGCATGATCCGTCCGCCGCTCTCAGGCCAGCGCGACCAGGTCCGCGTAGTCCTGGCCCCACAGGTCCTCGACACCGTCGGGCAGCAGGATGATGCGCTCCGGCTCCAGCGCGTCCACCGCTCCCTCGTCGTGCGTCACCAGGACCACCGCGCCCGTGAAGGTGTGCAGCGCGCCGAGGATCTCCTCGCGGCTGGCCGGGTCGAGGTTGTTGGTGGGCTCGTCGAGCAGCAGCACGTTGGCGGAGGAGACCACCAGCGTCGCCAGGGCCAGCCGGGTCTTCTCGCCGCCGGAGAGCACCCCGGCGGGCTTGTCGACGTCGTCGCCGGAGAACAGGAAGGAGCCCAGCGTCTTGCGGATGGCGACCAGGTCCATGTCCGGGGCGGCCGAGCGCATGTTCTCCAGGACCGTGCGGTCCGGGTCCAGGGTCTCGTGCTCCTGGGCGTAGTAGCCGAGCTTGAGGCCGTGTCCCGGGCGGACCGCGCCGGTGTCGGGGGTCTCGACGCCCGCCAGCAGGCGCAGCAGGGTGGTCTTGCCCGCACCGTTGAGGCCCAGGATGACGACCCGGGAACCCTTGTCGATGGCCAGGTCGACGTCGGTGAAGATCTCCAGGGAGCCGTAGGACTTCGACAGGCCCTCGGCGGTGAGCGGGGTCTTGCCGCACGGCGCGGGGTCCGGGAAGCGCAGCTTGGCGACCTTGTCGGAGGCGCGCACCGCCTCCAGCCCGGCGAGCAGCTTGTCGGCGCGCTTGGCCATGTTCTGCGCGGCGACGGTCTTGGTGGCCTTGGCCCGCATCTTGTCGGCCTGGGTGTTGAGCGCCGCGGCCTTCTTCTCGGCGTTCGCCCGCTCGCGCTTGCGGCGCTTCTCGTCGGCCTCGCGCTGCTGCTGGTAGAGCTTCCAGCCCATGTTGTAGATGTCGATCTGCGAGCGGTTGGCGTCGAGATAGAACACCTTGTTGACGACGGTCTCGACCAGGTCGACATCGTGGGAGATCACGATGAAACCGCCGCGGTAGGTCTTGAGGTAGTCGCGCAGCCAGACGATGGAGTCGGCGTCGAGGTGGTTGGTCGGCTCGTCGAGCAGCAGGATGTCGGAGTCCGAGAACAGAATCCGGGCCAGCTCGACGCGGCGGCGCTGACCGCCGGAGAGGGTGTGCAGCGGCTGGCCGAGGATGCGGTCGGGCAGACCGAGGCTGGCCGCGATGGTCGCGGCCTCCGCCTCGGCGGCGTACCCGCCCTTGGTCAGGAACTCGGTCTCCAGGCGCTCGTACTTCTTCATCGCCTTTTCGCGGGTGGCGCCCTTGCCGTTGGCCATCCGGTCCTCGTTCTCGCGCATCTTGCGCAGCACGGTGTCCAGATCGCGGGCGGAGAGGATGCGGTCGCGGGCGAGGATGTCCAGGTCGCCGGTGCGCGGGTCCTGCGGCAGATAGCCGACCTGCCCGCCGCGGGTGACCGAGCCGGAGGCGGGCATGCCCTCGCCGGCCAGGACCTTGGTCAGGGTGGTCTTGCCGGCGCCGTTACGGCCGACCAGGCCGATGCGGTCGCCCTTGGCGATACGGAAGGAAGCGGACTCGATGAGGATGCGGGCGCCGGCACGCAGCTCGAGGCCGGAGGCGGTGATCACGGAAAAGCTCCAGGGCAGGAAGACGGCGGATTGGACGGTCCGAGAGCGGGCTGCGCCGTCTAATGAACCCAAAGGAGAACTGCCATGGGAGGCAGTCTAACGGGCCCGTGCAAATCGTTTTTCCTTCCCACGTTTTCGGCTTGCCCGCCGTGGTGGCCTCCCGCCGTTGAGGCTCCGCTGCGCGGGGCCACCACGGCGGGAAAGCCGACAACGTGGGAGGTCACACCCCGCCCGTGTGGACCTGGAACGCCGCTCGGCGGACCGCCTTGGCGAGGGCCGGGTCGGGGTGGGCCGCGGCCAGGGCCACCAGGACCTGGACGGTCCTGGGGTGCCCGACGGCACGCACCTCCTCCAGGAGCCGCGGCACCGAGCCCTGGACCGCCGAGTCCAGATGCCTGACCAGCAGCTGGGTCTCGCCGTGGTCGGCGACGGCGGCCGCGGTGTCCACCCACAGCCAGGTCGACTCCTCGCGGGTGAGCACATCGGGCGCGGTCTCCGGGTCGCCGCCCTCGTGCTCGACCAGCCACAGCAGGGCGTACGGCCGCAGGGCCGGCTCGTCGGCCGCGGCCCGTACGGCGGCCTCGGCCGGGGCGCCGACCGCCCGCAGCGCCTCGAAGGCCAGACCGCGCAGCAGCGCGTCCTCCCCGCGGGCCACGGTCAGCAGCTCCTCGACGGCCGCGCCGACGGAGCGGGCGGCGAGCCAGGCGCGGTATTCGGCGCGGGCCGGTCCCGGGGTGAGGCGGGCGCAGCCGCGGAGCATCGCCTCCGCTGACTGTTCGATGTGGCCGGCCGGGCTCTGCGCGGCGACGCAGATCTGTTCCAGCTTGACCCACACCGACCAGTTGCCGAGCGGTGTCAGCTGCGCCTCGGCGCCCTCGTGCGCGGCCTCCGCGCCGTCCGGCGGCACCAACGCGCCGACGGTGCGCAGTGCGTCCAGGGCCCAGTCCAGCAGTGCGGCCAGCGACGCCCCCGCGGCGTCGCCGGCGGCCGCGGCCTCGTCGGCGGAGCCCGGGCCCGCCGGGTCCTGGCCGTAGGGGACCTCGCAGCGTTCGGTGCGCAGCTCGGCGACGCGCTGGTCGAGCATGTCGAGCAGCACCGGCAGCCGGACGGGGCCGGCCGACAGATGCAGCAGGGACAGCAACTGCGGCAGCGCCTCGACGACTTCGGCGACTATCGCGGGGCCGGCGGCGGCCGGGGCGGGGCGGGCCAGCGACCAGGCGTCGAAGAGCGCGACCCAGCCGCGCAGCACGGCGGTGTCGTCGCGGTCCCAGGCCCGCAGCCGCCAGCCGGGGCGGGCGAGGCCGTCGTGGAGTTCGACGAGTCCGGCCAGCCGGGCCCGGTCCCAGTCGGTGCGGACCTGTTGTGGTGTCAGGCCCAGTGCCTCGGCGGCGCGTTCCGCGGCGGTCTCCGGCAGCGCTCCGTCGGGGCCGGCCCGCAGGCTGCCGCCGGCGGCGCCGGCACCGACGCTGTCGGCCCAGCGGGCGAGCCGGGCGGCGCCGGCCAGGACGGCACGGGCCTGGCGCGCCAGTTCCGCGGGCGGCGGTGTGCCCTCGGGTGGCCGGGGCGCCGGGCGCTTGGTCCGGGTTGTCACCGCCCGGCGGGCGGCCGCAACCGGTTGACGGGGGACGAGTCGGAGCCGGGAGTCGCGCGGGGTACGGGACGTCACAGGAGCAGTGTTGCCGCTGTCGGCCCGAAAGCCCAATCGGAACCCCGCTTGCGATCTGCCACCGGCCGGTCATCCCGCCGCCCCATCCCTGATGAGGGGCGTTGTCCGCCCGTACACCCGGGAGTCATCGGGGGACCGGGCCGGTGGCAGCGGAAGTGGAAAGGAAAAGGAAGAGGAGAGGGCGGTGGGTGGGGAAGCCGTCGGTGGGGCCGGTGCCGGAGCCAGGTCACCTGGGTGGGGTCACATGAGTGGGGTGAGGAAGCGTCGCAGTGCCTCTTCGTAGCCGGACGGGTCGGCGTTCCACATCGCGGCGTGCGGGGCGTGCGGGACCGGCTGAAGCGTGATCAGGTCGGCCCGGCGGGCGGCGAAGGAACGGGAGGCCGTCCACGGGGCGATCACGTCGTCCGGCCCGTGGAAGAGCAGCGTGGGGATCTCCAGCTCGTCCGGGTCGACGGCGTCGGCGGGGTGGTCGAGGGGCAGGCCGGTGCTGCCCTCGGCGGCCCGTACCACCAGGGGCAGCAGGGCGCGCGGGACCCCGCGGGCGGCGGCCAGCGCGCGGACCGTGGCGTACCGGTCGAGGACCGGGGAGTCCAGGACCAGGCCGCAGATCCGGTCGCGCAGCGCGGAGCGGGTGGCGGCGCGCAGTGCCATGGTCGCGCCGGTGGACCAGCCGTGGAGGACGACGTTCCGGGCGCCGTAGCGCAGCGCGTAGCGGATCGCCGCGTCCAGATCGCGCCATTCGGTTTCGCCGAGGTGGTGGATGCCGTCGCCGGTGCGCGGGGCGCCGGGGTCGTTGCGGTAGGACAGGGCGAGGACCGGCAGCCGGTGGCGGTGCAGGAACGGCATGACGACCATGGGGTGCTCGCGCGTGGTGCCCAGGCCGTGGGCGGCGATGACCCAGGTGTCGCGTACGCCGGGGACGAACCACGCCGGGAGCGGGCCGAGTTCGCCGGGGATGTCGATGTCGGCGCAGTCGAGGCCGAGGGCGTCGCGGGGGTTGCCGATGTGCACCTGCGGGGTGAGCCGCATCCGGTTGCCCGGCCCGAGGGTGCCGTGGGTGACCCGTACCAGGCGGCGGACCACCGCGTCGGCGGGGTGCGGGACGCCGTGGACGACGTCGCCGATGACGGCGTGGCAGCCGGAGCCGGTGAGCCCGTACGTGCCGGGCCGCTGGGACGCCAGGCTGCGGGTGAGGGCGATGCGCTCCTCGGTGGCGGAGTGCACGGTGAGGCGGGAGTCGCCCGGGAAGGGCTGGTCCGGCGACGGTTTCAGGGCAATGTCACTGGCGTACCGGCCGACCGCCACCGCGGCCGCCCCGGCACCTATCACGGTGATGGCGGCCATGGCCGCCGCAGTACCCAGGCGCACCTCACCAGTGTGCGCAGCGGTGCCGGGCGCGGCCACCGGGCGGAGTCGGGCGGGTGACCGGCCGGAGCCCGTCCGGCCCGGAGGCGGCGGACGGGCTCCGGGGGCCGGACGGGCCGGGGGCGGCGGACGGGGTGCGGGCCGCCGCCGCGACGGGCGTGCCGGGCGCGCGGTCAGCCCGGGTGGCCGTCCTGCTGGCCGTAGCCGCGCAGCCGGTCGGCGGCCGCGTCGAGCTGACCGGCCGACAGCAGGTGCGGGGTGTGGCCCGGTACGGAGCTCGCGGTGAGCCACACCCGGCACATCCACTCCAGCTGCGCGGTGCGGTCCAGCGCCTGGCCGAGGCTGTCCCCGTAGGCGATGGTGCCGTGGTTCTGGAGCAGGCAGGCGGTGCGGTCGCGCAGCGCCTCGCGCATGGCGGCGGCCAGCTCGTCGCTGCCGTACAGGGCGTAGGGGGCGACGCGGACGGGGCCGCCGAGCGCCGCGGTCATGTAGTGGACCGGCGGGAGTTCGGTGACCAGGGTGGAGACGGCGGTGGCGTGCGGGGCGTGGGTGTGGACGACGGCGGTGGCGGTGGTGTCGCGGTAGACCGTCAGATGCATCGGCAGTTCGCTGGTCGGCCGGAGCGCGCCGATGATCTGGCGGCCTTCCAGGTCGACCGCGGTGGTGTCGCCGGGCCCGAGCCGGTCGTAGGGGACGCCGCTGGGGGTGACCAGGATCAGGTCCCTGATACGGCGCGAGACATTGCCCGAGGTGCCGACCACCAGGCCGTCGGTGACCGTTCGGCGGGCGGTGGCGACCAGTTCGCTCCAGGCGGCGGCGAGGTCGTCGGGGTGGTCCTTCATGGGTCCTCCGGCGCGGTGCGGCGAATGCGGACGTGGTGCGCGACACCGTACGAGCGGGCCGGGGCACCGTACGCCTGGGGGCCGCCCGACCGGTATCCGCCATCCGGTGCCACCTCCGCGAATGCCGGGGATTGACCGGTTTTGAGGCCCCTTGAGTAACTCGCCCCTTACGGTCGAGGTGACTCCGCGACAACGGGACCGCGGGGAACGGCTCGTCGGAACCTGGGGACCGGCGGCTAGCTCAGGAAGTTCACCAACAGGTGAGGCGGAAGTGACGCCGGAGGCGCCTCCGCGTGAACACTGCGGTGGTGTCATCACCACGCCCGTCCCAGTTCACTTTCCGTTCACCCGCTCTCCGTACGGTCCCAGCGACACTGACCTTCGAACTGATTGCCTGGGTGAATGGAACACATCACGCTTCTCATCGGGATCGTGATCGTCACGGCCTTGGTGTTCGACTTTACGAACGGCTTCCACGACACGGCCAACGCGATGGCCACCACCATCTCCACCGGGGCGTTGCGACCCAAGACCGCGGTGGCGATGTCGGCAGTCCTCAACCTCGTCGGCGCGTTCCTCTCCGTGGAGGTGGCCAAGACCATCTCCGGGGGGATCATCGACGAAGCCGCCGGCATCAGACCAGAAGTCATCTTCGCCGGCCTGGTCGGCGCGATCGTCTGGAACCTGCTGACCTGGCTCGCCGGTCTCCCCTCCAGCTCGTCCCACGCCCTCTTCGGAGGTCTGATCGGCGCGACCCTGGTGTCCGTCGGCACGAACGGCGTACACGGTGACGCCGTCGTGATGAAGGTCCTGATCCCCGCGGTGGCCGCCCCGGTCGTCGCCGGCCTGGCCGCGCTGGCGGCGACCCGGCTCACCTACCGGCTGACCCGCAACCGCGACGAGGCGGACACCGCCAAGGGCTATCGCGCGGGCCAGATCGCCTCCGCCGCCCTGGTCTCCCTCGCCCACGGCACCAACGACGCCCAGAAGACGATGGGTGTGATCACGCTCGCGCTGATCACCGGCGGGGTGGTCGCCCCGCACGCCGACCCGCCGCTGTGGGTCATCGCCTCGGCCGGTCTCGCCATCGCGCTCGGCACCTACCTGGGCGGCTGGCGGATCATCCGCACCATGGGCAAGGGCATCACCGACATCCAGCCGCCGCAGGGCTTCGCCGCCCAGACCGGCGCCGCGGCCACCATCCTGGCCTCCTCCCACCTCGGCTTCGCGCTCTCCACCACCCAGGTCTGCTCCGGCTCCGTGATGGGCTCCGGCCTGGGCCGCAAGGGCGGCGTGGTGCGCTGGTCCACGGCCGGCCGGATGGTCCTCGCCTGGGGCCTGACGCTGCCGGCCGCCGGTGCGGTCGCGGCGGGTGCCGCGTTCCTGGCCGGACAGGGCGACTGGGGCGTGGCGGCGGTGGCGGTCCTCGGACTCGGCATCTGCGGCGCGATCTGGGCCGCCTCCCGGCGCAAGCCGGTCGACCACACCAACGTCAACGAAGGCCCGGCAGCGGAGCCGGCGGGCGTGGTCACCGCCGCGCTGCGCACCGTCTCGCCGCCCCCGGCCGGCCAGCAGGCCCCGGGAGCCGACGCCCCGGAGACCGCCGACGCACCGGCGGCCGAGGCCCCCACCACCACCGCCCCGCGCGCCAAGGCCGCGACGGTCACCCGCTAGCTGTCATCACGTAAGGAACTCCATGAGCATCGACTGGGCAGCTCTCGGCCAGGTCTTCGGCGTCACCCTCGGTGTGACGGTCGGGATCGTGGGCCTGTTCACCGTCGGCATCGCCGGTACGTCCCGCAAGACCGGCCACGAGGGTGCGGCGGCCGCGGTCGCCGTACCGGGCACCGGCGCACGGGCCGGCGCGATGGCCGCCTTCGCGCTCTGCGCGGTCGCGGTGGCCTATGGCATCTATCTGATCGTCGCCGGCTGACCCGGCCGGACACGACGGACCGGACGAGGCGTCCGGCCGACCGCGGCCTCAGCCGTCGTCCGCCGGGCGCCTCGTCCGTGGGCCGCCCCGGCAGCCGCGCGCCGGACGGTGACGCGGGATCAGGGGGCGTGCGGGCGGCCGCCGGTGACGTCTCCGCCGCGCTGTGGTGTGCGCCACAGCGCCTGCCACAGGGCAGCGTCGCAGGTCAAGGGTGAGTTGACGGGCATTCGCGGTGCGTGGTGGACTGCCGGAGCCATTCGGCGACAGCTGAGGAAGTCCGGTGTGAATCCGGCGCGGTCCCGCCACTGTCACCGGGGAGCGTTCCTCCGACGAGGGCCACGGTCCGCCGCGCACACGTGCATCGACGTACGCGGGACTGGAAGGCCGGAGGACACGCCGATCCGGGAGCCAGGAGACTCTTGTCGCCGTCACGTCGAGCCAGGGCGCGGACCCTGAGTGAGGACATACCGCCATGCCCGGCTGCCCGTCGAGATCCCCTCTGCCCACTGCCGCAGGGTTCCTCCGAGGCCGGGCGGGACATCACGGACACGCCCTGGCAACGGCCTGATCCGGTGCGCGGCGAACACGCGGGATACGCGTGCGGCGCGGCCCTCGGCTTTCTCACCGACCTGATCGCGGCAGATCCGCGGCGTGGCCATCCGGTGGCCGCGTTCGGCCGGACCGCTGGCGCCGTCGAGCGCCGGCTGTGGCGCGACCACCGCGGCTACGGGGCGGCGCACGCCGTGCTGTGCGCGGGCGGTGCCGCGGCCGCCGCCGCGCTGGTGCGGCGCGCCGTGCGGGGCTCGGCTTCCGCTTCTGTGCTGTCGCTCCGTGGTGGCGCCGGGATCGCGCTGACCGCGGCGACGGTCTGGGCCGTGCTGGGCGGCACCTCGCTGGGCCGGGAGGCGCGGGCCGTCGGCGGGGCGCTGACCGCGGGTGACCTGGACGTGGCGCGGGAGCGGCTGCCGCATCTGTGCGGGCGCGACCCGCAGGCGCTGGACGGGCCGCAGATGGCCCGTGCGGTGGTGGAGTCGGTCGCCGAGAACACCTCCGACGCGGTGGTGGGCGCCCTGGTGTGGGGCGCGCTGGGCGGGGTGCCCGGCCTGGTGGCGTTCCGCGCGGTGAACACCCTGGACGCGATGGTGGGCCACAAGTCGGCGCGCTACCGCCGCTTCGGCTGGGCCGCGGCCCGGCTCGACGATCTCGCCGGCTGGCCCGGCTCCCGGCTGACCGCCACGCTGACCGTGCTCGCCGGCCCCGACCGGCGCGGTGCGCTGCGGGCCTGGCGGGCGGACGGCGCTGCGCACCCGAGCCCCAACGCGGGCCCGGTGGAGGCGTCGTTCGCGGGCGCGCTGGGCGTACGGCTGGGCGGCACGCTGGCGTACGGCGGGCGGGTGGAGCACCGTCCGGTGCTCAACGGCGCGGCGCCGCCGGTGGCGGTGGAGGACATCGGGCGGGCGGTGCGGCTCTCCCGGCGGGTGAGCGCGCTGGCGCTGGTGACGACGGTGGCGGCCCGACTGGCGGGCGGCGCCGCGCGGGCGGCGGTGGCTCGGGGAGCCGGAGGGCTCGGGCGTGAGGCGGGTCCGGTATGAGGCCGTCCGTTTTTTCCCCGCCGCCCACCCCCCTTCGGGGGGTGGGCGGGTGTAGTGACCCGAAGCTCAGGAGGAGGACCCGGTGAACGGGCGGTTGAAGGCAGCCGGCGGGGCGGTCGGCGGTGGCCTGTTGGTGGCCGGGACGACGTCCGACGCCGGCAAGAGCGTGGTGACGGCGGGCATCTGCCGCTGGCTGGTCCGGCAGGGCGTCAAGGTGGCGCCCTTCAAGGCACAGAACATGTCGCTGAACTCGTTCGTCACCCGCGAGGGCGCGGAGATCGGACGGGCCCAGGCGATGCAGGCCGCCGCGGCGCGGGTGGAGCCGACCGCGCTGATGAACCCGGTGCTGCTCAAGCCGGGCAGCGACCGCAGCAGCCAGGTGGTGCTGCTGGGCAAGCCGGTGGGCGAACTGAGCGCCCGCGGCTACCACGCCGGGCGCCAGGAGCAGTTGCTCGGTACGGTCACGGACTGCCTCCAGGAGTTGCGGCGCACCCATGACGCGGTGATCTGTGAGGGCGCCGGCAGCCCCGCCGAGATCAATCTGCGGCGTACCGACATCGTGAACATGGGGATCGCACGGGCCGCCCGCATCCCCGTGGTCGTGGTCGGTGACATCGACCGCGGTGGGGTGTTCGCCTCGTTCTTCGGTACCACCGCGCTGCTGTCCGAGGAGGACCAGGCGCTGGTCGCGGGCTATCTGGTCAACAAGTTCCGGGGCGATGTGACGCTGCTGGAGCCGGGGCTGGAGATGCTGCGCGGTCTGACGGGGCGGCAGACGCTGGGCGTGCTGCCGTTCGCGCACGGCCTCGGCATCGACGAGGAGGACGGCCTGCGGGTGTCGCTGCGCGGCGCGGTGCGCGAGAGCGTGGTGGCCCCGCCGCACGGGACGGATGTGCTGCGGGTGGCGGTCTGTGCCGTACCGCTGATGTCGAACTTCACGGATGTGGACGCGCTGGCCGCCGAACCGGGCGTGGTGGTGCGGTTCGTGGACCGGGCCGAGGAGCTGGCCGACGCGGACCTGGTGGTGCTGCCGGGGACCCGGGGCACGGTCCGGGCACTGGAGTGGCTGCGGGAGCGCGGGCTGGCGGACGCGATCGCCCGGCGGGCCGCCGAGGGCCGCCCGGTGCTGGGCATCTGCGGCGGATACCAGATGCTGGGCGAGCGCATCGAGGACGAGGTCGAGTCGAAGGCGGGCACGGTCGACGGGCTGGGGCTGCTGCCCGTACGGGTGCGGTTCGCGGCCGAGAAGACGCTGGCGCGGCCGGTCGGTACGGCGCTGGGCGAGCCGGTGGAGGGGTACGAGATCCACCACGGCGTCGCCGAAGTGAGCGGCGGGGATCAGGCGTTCATCTCCGATGACCAAGGGCGCAGCCTCGACGGCTGCCGGGCCGGCTCCGTATGGGGCACGCACTGGCACGGCTCGCTGGAGAGCGACGGCTTCCGCCGGGCCTTCCTGCGGCGGGTCGCGGCGGACGCGGGCCGGGCGTTCGTACCGGCCCCCGACACCCGCTTCGGGGTGCTGCGCGAGGAGCAGCTGGACCGGCTGGGCGATCTGGTCGAGGAGCACGCGGACACCGGCGCGCTGCTGCGGCTGATCGAGGAAGGAGTGCCGGAGGGACTGCCGTTCGTGCCTCCGGGGGCGCCATGAGGGGTACGCACAGGACGAATCCGGAGCTCGACGGCGACGTGGAGGACGACACAGCATGACAACCGCTCACGAGACGACCCCGCAGTACCCGTTCACCGCGGTGGTCGGGATGGACGACCTGCGGCTGGCGCTGCTGCTGAACGCGGTGAGCCCCGCGGTGGGCGGCGTGCTGGTCCGCGGCGAGAAGGGCACCGCCAAGAGCACCGCCGTGCGGGCGCTGTCGGCGCTGATGCCGGCCGTGGACGTGGTCAACGGCTGCCGCTTCGCCTGCGCCCCGGCCGCGCCGGACCCCGGCTGCCCCGACGGGCCGCACGAGACCGCCGCCGTCGAGGAGCGCCCGACGCGGATGGTCGAACTGCCCGTCGGCGCCTCCGAGGACCGGCTGGTCGGCGCGCTGGACATCGAGCGGGCGCTGTCGGAGGGCGTGAAGGCCTTCGAGCCGGGCCTGCTGGCGGACGCGCACCGCGGCATCCTGTACGTCGACGAGGTCAACCTGCTCCACGACCACCTCGTGGACCTGCTGCTGGACGCGGCGGCCATGGGCGCCTCGTACGTGGAGCGCGAGGGTGTCTCGGTACGGCACGCGGCCCGTTTCCTGCTCGTCGGCACGATGAACCCCGAAGAGGGCGAGCTGCGGCCGCAGTTGCTGGACCGGTTCGGGCTCACGGTCGAGGTGGCCGCCTCGCGCGAGCCCGACGAGCGGGTGGCGGTGGTCCGCCGCCGGCTGGCCTACGACGCCGATCCGGCGGGCTTCGCGGCGGGCTGGGCGGCCGAGGAGGACGCGCTGCGCGCCCGGATCGCCGCGGCCCGGGAGCTGCTGCCGCGGGTGGTGCTGGGCGATGCGGCGCTCCGGCAGATCGCCGCGACCTGCGCGGCGTTCGAGGTGGACGGGATGCGCGCGGACATCGTGATGGCGCGTACCGCCACCGCGCTGGCCGCGTGGGCGGGCCGGACGGACGTCCTGGAGGAGGACGTGCGGCAGGCGGCGCTGCTGGCGCTGCCGCACCGCCGGCGCCGCAACCCCTTCGACGCCCCCGGCCTGGACGAGGACAAGCTCGACGAGACGCTGGAGGAGTTCGGCCCGGACGAGAACGCGGACGGGACCCCGGACGGCGACGACGACCCGGAGCCGGACGGCCCGGACGGCGGTCCCGACGGGGGCGGTCCGGACGGCGGCGGGCAGCCGCCGCAGGACGGCGGGCCGGAGGAGTCCCCGCTCCCGCCGGAGGCCGAACTCCCGCACCAGCAGGACCGGGAGGCCCCGCAGGCCCCCGAGCAGCCCGGACAGGCCGAGCAGCCCGCGCCCGGGAGCGCGTCCCAGGGGGCCGCGGCCGGGGAGCGGCCGGCGGTCGGGGCCACCGAACCGTTCAAGACCCGGCGCCTCGATGTGCCGGGCCTGGGCGAGGGCGCGGACGGCCGCCGTTCCCGGGCCCGTACCGCCCACGGCCGCACGACCGGGGCCCGCCGCCCGCAGGGCGCGCTGGGCAAGCTGCACCTGTCGGCGACGGTGCAGGCCGCGGCGCCGCACCAGCGGGCCCGCGGGCGCAGCGGGCGGGGGCTGCTGGTGCGCCGGGACGATCTGCGCGAGGCGGTACGCGAGGGGCGGGAGGGCAATCTGGTCCTGTTCGTCGTGGACGCGTCCGGTTCGATGGCCGCGCGGAAGCGGATGAGCGCGGTCAAGGGCGCGGTGCTCTCGCTGCTGCTGGACGCCTACCAGCGGCGCGACAAGATCGGCCTGATCACCTTCCGCGGCAGCGGCGCCGAGCTGGCGCTGCCCCCGACGTCCTCGGTCGAGGCGGGCGCGGCACGGCTGGAGCAGCTGCCGACGGGCGGCCGGACGCCGCTGTCGGAGGGCCTGTTGAAGGCCCATGAGGTGCTGCGGGTGGAGCGGATGCGGGACGCCTCGCGGCGGCCGCTGCTGGTGGTCGTCACCGACGGCCGGGCGACCGGCGGCCCGGAGCCGGTGGTGCGCGCCGGCCGCGCGGCCCGGCTGCTGGCCGCGGAGGGCACCGCTTCGGTGGTCGTGGACTGTGAGGCGGGCCCGGTGCGGCTCGGTCTCGCGGGCGAGCTGGCCCGTGAGCTGCAGGGCACCGCGATCAGCCTCGACGAACTGCGCGCGGACAGTGTCTCCGCGCTCGTACGGACCGTGCAGGGCAACAGGAAGGCCGCGTAATGCCGCAGGGACAGCCGTCCGTCGTACCGAACGACGGGCTCACCACCCGCCAGCGCCGTAACCGTCCGCTGGTGTTCGTCCACACCGGCCAGGGCAAGGGCAAGTCCACCGCCGCCTTCGGGCTGGCGCTGCGCGCCTGGAACCAGGGTTGGCCGGTCGGGGTGTTCCAGTTCGTGAAGTCGGCGAAGTGGAAGGTCGGCGAGGAGCGGGCGCTGAAGGTGCTCGGGGAGTCCGGTGAGGGCGGCACCGTCGCCTGGCACAAGATGGGCGAGGGCTGGTCCTGGGTGCAGCGCGACATCGCCTCCAGCGAGGACGCGGCGCGCGAGGGCTGGGAGCAGGTCAAGCGGGACCTGGCCGCGGAGACCTACAAGCTGCTGGTGCTGGACGAGTTCGCCTACCCGCTGAAGTGGGGCTGGATCGACACCGACGAGGTGGTGTCGGTGCTGCGCGACCGCCCCGGGACCCAGCATGTCGTCATCACCGGGCGGGGCGCCCCCGAGGCGCTGCTGGACTTCGCCGATCTGGTGACGGACATGACGAAGGTCAAGCACCCGATGGACGAGGGCCAGAAGGGCCAGCGGGGCATCGAATGGTGAACAGGGAGCACAGCGCGTGAGCGGCGGATCGATTCCCCGGCTGGTGATCGCCGCGCCGTCGTCGGGCGCGGGGAAGACGACGGTGGCCACCGGTCTGATGGCGGCGTTCGCCGAGGCCGGACTCGTGGTGTCGCCGCACAAGGTCGGCCCGGACTACATCGATCCGGGCTACCACTCCCTGGCCACCGGCCGCCCCGGCCGCAATCTGGACGCCTATCTGTGCGGTCCCGGCCGGATCGCGCCGCTGTTCCTGCACGGTGCGGCGGGCGCCGATCTCGCGCTGGTCGAGGGCGTGATGGGGCTGTTCGACGGCGCCTCCGGGATGGGCGAGCTGTCGTCCACGGCGCAGGTGGCGAAGCTGCTGCGGGCGCCGGTGGTGCTGGTGGTGGACGCCTCCTCGCAGTCCCGGTCGGTGGCCGCGCTGGTGCACGGCTTCGCCTCCTGGGACCCGGAGGTGCGGCTGGCCGGGGTGATCCTCAACAAGGTCGGCTCGGACCGCCACGAGGAGCTGCTGCGGGAGGCGATGGACTCCTCCGGTGTGCCGGTGCTGGGCGCGCTGCGCCGGGACGGGCGGGCCGGTACGCCGTCCCGGCACCTGGGCCTGGTGCCGGTCGCCGAGCGCCGGACCGAGGCGGTGGAGTCGGTGGCCGAACTCGCCGCGCGGGTTCGCGAGGGCTGCGATCTGGAGGCGCTGCTGGCGCTGGCCCGTACGGTGCCGGAGCTGCCGGACACCCCCTGGGACCCGGCGGCGGAACTCGCCCCGGCCACCGGCACGGACACCCCGGAGAAGCCGCTGATCGCCGTCGCGGGCGGCGCCGCGTTCACCTTCTCGTACGCCGAGCACGCCGAGCTGCTGGCCGCCGCGGGCGCCGAGGTGGCCCCGTTCGACCCGCTGCGGGACGAGCGACTGCCGCCCGGCACGCGGGGGTTGGTGATCGGCGGCGGCTTTCCGGAGATGTACGCGCCGGACCTGTCGGCGAACGCGCCGCTGCGCGCCGCGGTGGCCGCGCTGGCCGCCTCCGGGGCGCCGGTCTCCGCCGAGTGCGCCGGGCTGCTGTACCTGTCCCGGTCGATCGACGGGAAGCCGATGTGCGGGGTGCTGCCCGCTGAGGCCCGGATGACCGAACGGCTCACCCTCGGCTACCGCGAGGCGGTGGCGCTGCGGGACAACGCGCTGGCCGCGGCCGGCACCCGGGTGCGCGGCCACGAGTTCCACCGCACGGTGCTGGAGCCGGGCGCGGGCGCGGACCCGGCGTGGGGTCTGACGCATCCGGAGCGGCGGGTGGAGGGCTTCGTGTCCGGCGGGGTGCACGCCTCGTATCTGCATGTGCACTGGGCCGCCGAACCCTCGCTGGCCGGGCGGCTGGTGGCGGGCGCCGCCCGGAGCACGGCGGCCCCGGGCGCCGCCCGGTGAGCCCCGGCACGGGCGGGGCCGCCGTCCTCGACCATCTCGTCTGTGCCACCCCCGACCTGGACCGCACCGTGGCCGAGGTCGCCGGGCTGACCGGGGTACGGCCGGTGCGCGGCGGCAGCCACCCGGGCCGGGGCACCCGTAACGAGCTGCTGGGCCTGGGCGGCGGCGCGTACCTCGAAATCGTCGGGCCCGATCCGGAACAGCCCGCACCGGACCGGCCGCGGTGGTTCGGCATCGACGCGCTGACCGGGCCGCGGCTGGTCACCTGGGCGGTCCGGGTCACCGGTATCGCGGCCCGGGTGGCCGCGGCGCGGGCGCACGGCCACGACCCCGGCGACCCGTACGGCATGAGCCGGCGCACCCCGGACGGCGGCCGGCTCACCTGGCGGCTGACCCCGCCGGGGACCGGCCTGGCCCCGTTCCTGCTGGACTGGGGCGCGAACCCGCACCCGTCGGCCGCCGCCGGGCTCCCCGTGCTGCCGCTGGTCTCGCTCACCGCGGCCTGCCCCGACCCCGCGGCCGCGCGGGCGGCGTGGGACGCGCTGGGCGTCCGCTGGCCGGGAGAGCCGGTCACCGCCGGGCCGGCCGGGCTCACCGCGGTCGTTCAGGGGCGGCGCGGCCGGGTCGCCTTCGGCCGGGGAGTCGTGGCGGTATGAGGCGCCGGGGCCCCGACGGGACCGGCGGCGCTCTGCCGCTGGTCGTCGGGGTGGGGGCGAGCCGGGGCGTCCCGGTGTCCGAGGTGCTGGAGCTGATCGCGGCCGCCCGCGCGGCGGCGGGGTGTACGGACCGGCCGCTCACCGCGCTGGCGACGGTCGCGGCCAAGGCCGCCGAGCCGGGCCTGCTCGGGGCGGCACGGCGGCTGGGCGTGCCGCTGCGGTCGTTCCCGGCGGCGGCGCTGGCGGCGGTGCGGGTGCCCGCTCCGTCCCCGGCCGCGGCGGCCGCCGTGGGGACACCGAGCGTGGCGGAGGCGGCGGCGCTGCTGGCCGCGGGGCCGGGCGCCGAACTGCTCGCCGGCAAGCGGAAGTCGGCTCCGCACGGCCGGCCGGCCCGCGCGACCTGTGCGCTGGCCGGGCCCGCTGTAACGGACAGCGGTGCCCTTACCGCTGGTAGGGAGGGAGCGGCCACCGACCGCTCCTCCGCTGCGGATATCGTCTTGACCTCCCCCAACCCGCCCCGCCGTGGCCCGGATCGGTGGACGGCGGTCGCCGGCGACCCGGCGCCCGGCAGCGGACCCACCGGTACCAAGGAGACCCCGTGACGACCTCTCCCCCCGCACTGCTCATCGCCGGTCACGGCAGCCGCGACGACGGCGGGGCCGACGCCCTGCGCGCACTGGTGCGGCTGCTCGGCGAGCGGCACCCGGACGTGCCGGTCGCCGGCGGTTTCCCCGGCGCCCCGGACTCGCCGCTGTCCCTGGACGGCGCCCTCGACGGTCTCGTCGGGCGGGGCGCGACCCGGATCGCCGTCATACCCCTGCTGACCGCCCCGGCCGGCCCGGTCCCGGACGCGCTGTCCGCGGTGCTGGCGCGGGCGGCGGAGCGCCACCCCGGGCTCGTCCTCGCCCGCGGCGCCGAACTGGGCCCGCACCCCGCGCTGCTCGACGTGCTGGAGCGGCGGCTGGACGAGGCCATGGGCAGCGGCGCCCGCCGGCCCGCCGACCGGGCCGGCACCACGGTGCTGCTGGTGGGCCGTGGCGCGGCCGACCCGCACGCCAACGCCGAGGTGGCGCGGGCCGCGCGGCTGCTGTGGGAGGGGCGCGGATTCGCGGGCGTGGAGACCGCCTTCGTCTCGCAGGCGGCGCCGGACGTCCCGGCGGGCCTCGACCGGTGCCGGACGCTGGGGGCCGCTGGGGGCTCCGGCGGGCCGGGCCGGATCGTGGTGCTGCCCTACTTCGTCCTTCCCGGCGGCCCGGTGGAGCGGCTGCACATGCAGGCCGAGGGCTGGGCGGCGGCGCACCCCGGCACGGACGTCTTCGGCGCGACGGTCATCGGCCCGGAGCCCGCGGTGGCCGACGTGGTCATGGAGCGCTACCACGCGGCGCTGGCGGCCGCACCGCTGCCCGCCGGCGCGCCGGGCGCGGGCCGGGCGTCCTCCGCCGCCGCCCG
>NZ_JBSFJF010000055.1:0-49901 GCF_053597915.1 Streptomyces sp. NPDC001219
GCCACCCGCTACGACAAGACCGCCGAGTCCTACCAAGCAGCCGTCACCCTCGCATCACTCCTGATGTGGGCGTGACATTTGAAGACAACTCCTAGCCGGCATCGCGATTCGATGCCGTGGCCGAACCGTTCCTCCTCGCCGCGCTGCCGCACGTTCGCGCTCTCCGCATCGCCCAATGCGATACGTACGGAGCACCCTTCGGCGGCGCGCTCGCGAAGCAGGTCATTCAGGCGGGGAAACCCCTCGTGCAGGAAGACCGCCGCGTAGACGAGGACGTCGATGTTCTCGCGGGCCTCCGCCAGCATGTCCGTGAACGTGGACACGGGAACGTCCGCCCGCTGGTCGTACAACGCGACCAGCTCGGAGCTGACAGCACGGGCAGAGCGTGCTTGCCTGAGCGCCGGCCAAAGTGCATGCACGTCTTCTCCTAACGTCTCAGCCGCCAGCAGGGCCGTCCCCCGTCGCGGGGTTCGGCCCAAGTTGACCCATCGCTCTACGGACTTGGGGTCCACCTGAGCCCTCGCTGCGAGGGTGGCATGGGTCCACCCTCCGGCTGCCATGGCGGCTCGAAGCCTCTCGTTCGGCATCCGCAGTCTCTCCCTGGAAGTTGGGACGTTGCTAGGGACGTTCTACCTCCTCTGGGACGTCCCAAAATGGGTTTTGGGCGAGGTTCCTACGTCCTGGGCACCGCCGTGATCCTCGTTGCATGAGCGACAAGAAAGCCCCCGCGGTGGGCACTTTGACGCTGGACACCAGGAGCGGCCGAGTCGGCCGGGTCATGGACTTCAAGTGGTCGCACGTACAACTACGTCCACCCCAAGGCGGGATCGAATGGGACGCACGGCCGGAGGATCTACGACCGCTCGGTTCCTGTGACGACCTGAGCTCACGCGTGGCAGAACGCAACGCTCACAGCAGGAGCGGGCTGTGACCAGGTCGGTCTATCGCTACCTCAGGTGGACGATGGGGCCGGAGACCGCTCCAGAAGCCCCCGAGATGGTGCACGAGTTGGAGTGCATGTCCTGCGACGCCGCAGCAGACCCCTCGGAAGAGTTCGAGGTCGCACGCGATTGGGCCTTCACGCACACCGGTCGAAATCCCTCGCACCGCCAGTACCGCGAGACCGTCACACGCTTCTGGCGCACGACGCCAACGGACGGTGAGTGCCTGTGAGACAGCGATTATTCAGCGTGCTGATCGTGGCCTTCTGGGCGGCGATAGTCGTGCCGCTTGTCGTCATCAGCACCCCTGGTAACGGCTGATCAAAGACATGTGAGACCGGACCACCCCTCGCCTGGACAGCATCCGGGGTGGTCCGGTCCGGAGCCCTCGCGGACCCCGGTGCCGATGGTACTGGGGCCGCAGTCATGCCCGTTGACCGGCGGGTGGACAGCCCCAGGTAATCAACTACTGCTCCTGGGAGTGACGTTCTGTGCAGCACGATCCCATGGACCCGAACTTCGACGACGAGGCTCTGGAACCGGACGGCTGGGTGTGGGTACGCTGCGTGGACTACGTGGCCGGCTGGCGGAGCGCGATGGACGCTGCGACGGAACTGAAGGGCGCGATGGATGAGGTGGGCATCGACACGGCCAAGGTCATGTCGACGGCATCGACAGCAAGTGATGGTTCGGGAGTCCTCCGGCTGTCGCTTCCTGTGGAGGCCGCGCTAGCTCTGGCCAACGCAGCGCGAGAAGAAGCGCTCAGGTGGCGAAGGGCCGGAGCGTAGGGCACTCGAAGCTGCTGACGCGGCTGAGCGCCGTCTCCACGATCACTGCTTTGCAAGGCTGGCGGTGATCTCGGCGGAAGATCTACTGGCCGGTGGGCGGGCCGCCGACCCTTGTTTCTCCATGGCTGCGGGGACCGATAGGCACCCTCGTTGACCGTGGATGCCCCTCCGCTGTGGCATGCATCTGGCACGCCATGAATTGCGGCCCGCCCGGACCTCAGCCGACGACAGTCAGCCACAACGGTGGGGCGCCCCGGCCGATCAGGCGCGCGTATGCCTCGCGGTCCCACCTCCTGCCTCAACCAAGTTGCCCCGTTGATAGACAGGCTCCCAGGAGCCGACTGGCACACAAGCGGTGCGACCACCGCATTAAGGAGTTCGACCCGAGTCCGTTCTGGCTGCTGCCGTCGACTGGTGCGGCCGCCGGAGAAAGACGCTGGCGTACGCCTTCGTCGGCTGCGGGAACCCTCAGCTTGGGAACTGTGGGCGTGTGCGGCTCGCCTGGGCTCTGACCTGCGTGTACGACTACGGTGAGGCCTTGCGGGGATGGGGCGCTTCCACCGTGGTTCCCTGCTGTTCCCCGCTCGATCTGGTGCGCTTGTGGTGCGCCTCATCTGCATCATAGGTAGCGGGCCCTCCGCCAATCCGGGCGAGAGGGCCCGTGGTCACCCGGGCTAGAACGTCAGCCAGTCAGAAACCTCGGCCCAGCGGACCTGCTGGACCTCGTGCATCAGTGCCAGGGCGGCGGAACCACACAGCGCCCGGACCAGCATGCCCGCCGCCAATCCTGCGCTCAGCTGCCGCCAGCCGCGGCGCTGCCCCGGCACCGGTACGGCCGTCGGACTAGTTTGCCCCTCGAATACAACGATGACAGTCGCTCCCTCAACTGCTGCGTCTACCTGGACCAGCACCATCAGGCCACTCCTGCTCATGATCGCCTCCTCATTCGGCTGCCACTCGGCACGAGGTTGGCCCCCGCCGGCCGTGGCGAGCGTTGATCGCGGACCGATCGCGAACGCACCCCGAACAGGTCGGCAAGGGGTTTCCTGGTGATCGACAAAATCGCAGGAGGGCCCTGAGAGGATGAGGTGTGAGCGAGGTGGCTGCAGAATGGCAGGAGGCCGTCCGACGATTCGGCGGCCTGCTTGGCCAACTGCGTGCAGAGGCCGGACTGACCGTGCGCGAGCTAGCCACGGCCATCGGGGTCGCTGCCGCGACCGTCTCGAAGACCGAGAACGGAGGCCACGCCAGGCCACAAGACTTCTACGTCGTCAAGCAATGGGTCGCGGCCTGCGCGCGTCGCGCGGACGGGCGCGGTGGATTTTCGATCCCGGTGACACTCGACTGGTGGCGCGAGAAGCACGGTCAACTGGAACGCCTGCACCAGAAACTGAGCCTGCAACCACTCCGCTCCGAGTCGGCTGATCCCATCACCGCGACCGCTGGCCACGAGCACGATTCCCACCCGGTCTCCTTCGAGGTGTTGCATCAGAAGGCGGTGGATCACCTAGCCGACCGTTCGCTGCACGTACGCATGACCGCTCTGCGCACGCTGGGGGACCTTGGGGACATGTACCAGGAGAAGAGGCAGCGCATCGTCCACGAGCTGTGTGACTACCTCCGGGTCCCTCCGGATACCAGTGACGCCGGCGAAGGTCAGGTCAGACGCACGGCCCAGATGGTCCTGGCGGACCGGCTGCGACCGAAACGCGGGGACGATGGGACGGCCACGAATTCTTCCTTCTGGCCGGACATGGACGTCGACCTCAAGCGGGCATTTCTCCAGGATGTGTACTTCAACGGCTGCGAGTTCCGCCACGCCGACTTCGACGAAGCACGTTTTGAAGGGGAGGCCCATTTCGACGGTGCACGTTTCGTCGGAGAGGCAAGATTCGTCGGAGCCGCGTTTCTGGGGTATGAGGCTTCGTTCAAGAAGGCGCGCTTCGAAACGATCAGTTGGTTCCGCTGGGTAGCCTTCCACGGTTACGCCGACTTCCAGGGCAGCTACTTCGGATTCAACGCCGAGTTCTCGAGATCGCAATTCAGCGAGAACGCTCACTTCGACCATATGGTGGTACGAAACTGCGCCTGGTTCACCCATGCAGTGTTCCACGGCTCCGTCACCTTCCAGCACGCCCAAGCCGAGTGCGCGAAGTTTTTGCTCGACTCCTTCCGGGCGGGTGCCGACTTCCGGTGGGCACGGTTTGCCTCGCCGCCGGAGGTCCGAAATTCCGAGGCAGTCGGCCAGGCCGAGCGGCACTGGCCCGACAGTTGGGTGGAGCTGACAGCGGAAGACGCCTGTGGATTCGTCGACTCGTGGCCGGTGGGCTGGGCTGCGGTCGTCGAGAAGGCGCATGCTGCAGAGATCCGAGCTTGGTGGCAATCTCGGTCATGACTGGCCCGTCTCGCCTCTTGATAGCCGGCCGATCCTGTCAGGCCCAACGGGCTTCGGGCGCACAGGATGTACGGTCGTCAGTGTCGCTCAAAGTTGGTGTGTCTGCTGGCGTTGATGTCAGCATGCGGCTTTTGCGGGCCCTCATGAGGGCCCGCTTCAAAGAAGCGCGAGGCTAGGTCTCACCCGGAGCGGGCGAGACTGGCCCGGAAGAACGGCAACAGCGGGGGTGGCATTACGGCGGGGGATTCGAGCAGCGCCCACTGGCAGCCGGGCACCTTCTCGTCGAGATAGCGGAGCGCCTGCCGCATCATCAACAGACCCACGGACGCCGACGCTTGTTCCGCCGGGGACCAGTAGCGACTACTCACATCGGTCATCAGCAGCAGTATTCCCGGCGCAAGGGTTCTACCCATCAGCCATTCGTAGGCCGCGTCATCCAGCACGTTGGCCTCAATCTCCGCCTCGACCCGCACGCACAGGTCCATAGCCCATTCCCGGGTCGCTCCGCTTGCCTCCCAAGCCTCTCGCAGATCGTCCAAGGTCGCTGTCTCCGCCAGACAGAGCAGGGTGTCGAGAACAGGGCGGTCGGGGAGGGTGCTCATACCGCCATCAGGGGGAAACACTTCCTCAGCAAGATCCGGTACGTCCTCGACTGTGTATTCAGCCATAGACGCCCATGGGTTGTACCACCCCGCAGGCTGCATGGCCCGCAGAACATCACCGATTCCCTGCGGCGTGATGACGGCACCCCCGCGCAGCACCGTGGTCACCGCCGCAGCCGTAACCTCCCCGTCGGACAGATTCGGAGGCTCTGGGTTCCGGTCCATTTCAGCCAGCTCCGGCGGAGGCCACACCACACCCCGTTTACGCATGCATCGGATGATCCCCTCATCGATCCGGCGGGCCCGAGGGGGAACGAGCCGGACCCGCTGACCGGAGGCGACCACCTCGTCGGCGACACGCTCCGCCCACTCCTCCTCGTCCTCCCGGGCTATCGGACCCTGCTCACCGAGACCGGTACCCAGACCCCGGACGGCTTGCCCGAAGGCTCCCCGCACTGCGTCCTCCGGCACCGGATGTCCCTCACCGAACAAGGCCAGTGCCAGATGAAACGGCCGAGCGCCACGCCGGGCCAATCGGGCGAGCGCCACGACCAAGCCGAATGCCTCGTCAACCGGAACCGATGCACTCCCCCGCCCCCGGCCCAGTGCCCGCACCGTGTGCCTTGGCAACAAACCCGCCCGCCGCCAGGAGGCGAGCTGCTTCATCGACACCCCGTAGCCCTGCCGGCGCGCGTGGTCGATGAGCTGCTGATCAGCGGATACCGGACCACCTGTGGAAGACATGGCGCGAACCTACCCACTCCCGCCACAGGAGGACGTGGCTTTGGGAGAGATAGAGCCTCCCCACCTTCACCAAGGCCAGGTGTGCCGCACATGGTGCTCTTGGGGAACCGCCGGACTACACGGCCCGGCAACGAACCAGGAGAACCCATGCTGATCACCTTCACCGACCTCTTCACGACGACCGGCCCCCTGCCCTGGGCACTGATCACGGCCCTGCACATCTGGATCACCGTGTACGTCGTCATCGTCGGCGTCGCCCTGCTCCACCCCCGCCGCTCCCGACGGAAGGAAGCCCGCAAGATCTTGGACTGCCACTTCCTCGTCCCCCGGCCCCTGTGACACTGGCGGCTTTGGGCTGGAGCTGCTTTGGCGCGAGTGATCATGGCTCCGTAAGCTTCCGGCGCGTCGGGCAGTCTGTGGGCCTGCCCGGTAAAGCACGACGTTGGGGCCATGGTCTTCGAGGCTCGCGCCAAAGTGGCTGCCTAAAGCCGTGGAGCCGACCGCCCCAGCCACGACGTATGCCTTCTCTCAGATCAAGCGGCTGATTGCTCTGAGCGCGGTGCGGGCGCGGGCCGGGCTGGCGCGGGACGGAGACAGGAGCGCCGGACTCGTCGGCGGCAAGACCGTCACCTCTGATGTGCGCGCCCGGCCCCGGCTGTTCATCACGCTCACGGCGCCCGGCTTCGGCCCCGTCCATCACGCCACCACGGACCGTCGACGATGCCGACCGCGCCGGGACGCCGGCCAGTGTGAGCACGGCCGGTCCCTCGGCTGTCCGGCCGTCCACGACACAGCCGACCCGCTCAACGGGCAACCGCTGTGCCCCGACTGCTACGACTACCCGGCGCACGTCCTGTGGCACGCGAACGCCGGGCGACTGTGGAAGGCCTTCACCGACAACCTCTACAACCACCTCGCCGCCCGCACCGGCCGCACCGGCACCGGTCTGCGCCGCAGCCTTCGTATCTCCTACGCCAAAGTCGCCGAGTACCAGAAGCGTGCAGCCGTTCACGTCCACGCGGTGGTACGCCTCGACGGCGCGCACGGAACGGACGCCCCTCCCCCGGCCTGGGCGACGGCGGACGTGCTCTCGTCCGTGGTCCGCACCGCTGCGGCAGCCGTACACCTACGCACCCCCTACAGCTCGTCTGTGGGAGAACACGAGCTGCACTGGGGCACCCAACTCGACGCCCGGCCGCTCCGTGCCTTCGGCGGCCACGAGGGCCTGGCCGACGACGCGGTTGCTGCCTACGTCGCCAAGTACGTCACCAAAGGAGCCACGGACACAGCCGCCGGCCTCGATTACCGGATCGCTAGTCCCCAGGACATCGCAGCAGCCCCCGTGTCGGCACACGTACGCACCCTCATACGGGCCTGCTGGCACCTGGGCGGCCTGCCCGAACTCGAACCGCTACGGCTGCGCGCTTGGGCTCACACGCTCGGCTACCGCGGCCACGTCCTCACCAAGTCCCGCGCGTACTCCACCACGTACACCGCTCTGCGGGCAGAGAGAGCCGACCACGAACGTGGCGGAAATCAACTCGACGACACGGACGCGATCACGGAAGCCCACTGGCGATACGTCGGCTCCGGTCACACACCCGGCGCCGCGCTACTCGCCGCAGGAGTCGCCGAAGACCGCTCCCGCAACCGAGAAATAGCAAGGGAAGAAACAGAGCACGAATTGCACGAGCGACGGGGAGGCCTGACGTGCCCTGTCTAAGCGCTCGCGAGTGGGGAAGAAGGCAAGCGGCCAATGCTCCCGCGTGGAGTGAGGAACGGTGGCGTCGCTTTTCCAGAATCCTCGGAGTTGATCTCTTGAAGGGAGAACCAAGAGATCATCGATCAAGAGGGAACCACGATCTAGAACAGTCACCGTGAACACACAAAGAGGGGCGCACCCATCGCGCCCCTCTTCGCTGTATCAGCCCTAGCTTTCGGTCCACTTGGGGACGAGAAGGTCAGGGTTGAACGGACGTCTGCCTCCTCCGCCGACCGGAAGAACGATCACGGCATGCAGGGCTTCTCGGACGAGAGCACGCTTCTGGGCCATGTCCAGCTTTCCCGAGTACCACTGCTCCCGGATGTTCTCCGTGACCGCTGAAGCGCGCTGAACCTGCAAGGCATGCTGAGTGCGCTCCTTGCGGAGTTCCTTGATGCGAGACTCCATCTTGTGGTTCTCAGGAAAGAAGAGCTCGTCCGAGACCTGGTCCTCCTGCCACGCCTGCAACATCTTCCGCTGCTTGACCATCAGGCGATCGAGCTCTTCCTGCCCGGTCCACTCAGAGCTCACTTGGCTCTTGGCTGCGGTGCGTTCCTCCAGCTTCGCGAGGACCGCTTCCGTAACGAACTCGTCGACCTTGGCGCCGTTCCGTGCGCTGCCACCACAGCCCCCCATGGATCTGCTCTGGCACTGGTAGACATATCCGCCTGACAGGTTCGGCCTGGTGCTCACCCGCAAAGGAGCGTTACAGATCTGCCCGTCAGCCTTGGGCTTCCCGCACCGAAGAATGCCGGTCAAGAGGTGCGAAGGAGTGCGGTAATCCGTGACCGTACCGTCCGCCTTGACGTTAGGACCGATCCGCGCGGAAAAGAGGGCGTCGATAGCCATCCATTCCTTCGGCGTGATGATCGCTTCCCATTTTCCTACGATGGGGACACCGTTAGCGTCTCGCACCAACTCCCCGTTGTGCTTGCGCCAGCCACACAGACGAGGGTTCCACAGTGCGAGCTTGAGCGACCGGCTCTGCCATTCGTTGCCGTGGACAGTCCGTACCCCTTGCTCTCGCCACGCGGCAAGAATGGAGTGGAGGGACTTCCGGGCGATCGCATCTCGTGCGGCCTGTGCGAGGTGCTGTGCCTCTTCAGGCTCAAGGGTCAGCTTGTCGTCCTGCCATCCGAAGGGCCGTTTCCCACCAACCGGGATCCCCTCCTCCGCACGCCGACGGTGCGAGCGACGTGTACGCCGCTTGATCTTGCGGACCTCTGCCTTCGCGATGACCACACCGAAGAGCCCCATGGACTCGACGTCTTCGTTGTAGAGGTCCTTGAGCCCCTTGGCGTCCGCGTACACTCGCCCGTCCTCGTAGGTCAGGGCGTCCACGAAACGCTCGTAGTCACCGACACGCCGCACCAGCCGATCGTCCGCCACGACGATCGCACCGCGCACCGACTGTCCGTCCGGGAGGTGCCCGGCCTTGAGTGTTCTCAGCATGGCCTCGAAGTCGGGCCGTACAAGGCCGGCCTTGGCTGCGGAGAGGTCGTTGTCCGTGTAGTAGTGGACGATCTTCAGTCCCAGCGCCGACGCTGTCTCGTCGTTCACCTTGTGCTGGTCGTCGACCCCGTGGCCGTCCTTGGCCAGGTCTGCGGAGATCCGCGCGTAGGCCACTACCGGCACTAACTGAGCGTCGTTGGTCATGCCACCCCCTGTCATCGCATGAAATACTGTATGAAGAGAGTACGTACCACCAGCAGTACCTCGACAAGAACCCGACGGGGTACTGCGGGATCGGGGGGACGGGGGTGAGCTGTCCGGTGGGGGTGGCTCCGACGGAGGGCTGACGAGGTAGTGGGCTTCAGGACCTACTCGCGCAGGGTGCGCGACGAGCGGTTGCCCCTTGCCCGACGGCACTCAGCGCTGAGGTGTGCCGTCGGGCACTACTGCCCGCTCGGCTTCAACGCGACCTGGGCCTACCTTGCCGCGACGGCATGCCCGTCTCCCGATCTGCGCAGAGACCCTGCGGCGCTGCTGCGCGCGCTGAGCACGCTGGAGGCAAGTCGTGCAGCCTGGCTCGGCGAGTTGGAGGCGTTCGCGGCGCGCCGTCACGCCGAGAAGGCGACGGGCCGGCGAACCCCGCAGGCCGCCGACACCCAGCGTCTCCGTCGCCCTCGCTGGCCCGGTGAAGCAGCGCCCTCCCGCCTGGGACTCATCGCAGCCGTGGCGAACCGCCACACCGCCTTCCGACGGTCGGCCTACCCCGATGAGACGCTCTCCAGCGACACCCAGGCACGCCAACTCGCCGACCTGCACGCCCGTCTGGACGCCTGCGCGTCCGCGTACCTCACGAGCCTTGGCCGCTGCCTCAACGGCCGGGCGCAAGACGAACTGACCCACACCATCCACGGCATCAGCCGCCTGAACCGCCCAGGCTACGCACCGCTGAACACGTACCTCCTCAGCTGGCTGGGCTTCGCGAACCTCCTCGCGTATGCGGCGGGTGCGCGCCTTGATCGTTGACCCCTTGGGCCGTAGACCGCCGGCGCCAGCAGTACCTTTCACGCGAGAATTCGAACGGGTTTTGCGGGATTGGCGGGACGGGATTGCCTGCCCTGCCCCATCGGCGTGGCGCCAGCAGAAGGCTGATCAGATGGCAGACGGTTCCGCGTCTGTACCGCGAGCCAGTTGATGCCACTCGTGCCGACACCCCGCAGCGCAGTAGCGCTCACGCCGGCGGGTGTCGGCAATGGCCAGCAGGGCGATCAGCAGCCGAAATGCTCTGGGAAGGTCGTACGGCGGGAGTGCGGACATGTGGAGCCGCCAGCGGGCCAGCATCACAGCCGGTGTGTAGGTCGGGCGCAGGCCGGAGCGCTCGATGGCCTCCTGGGCGTCTTCCTCCGTCGCGCCCGCCTGGACGCAGAAGTGTCCCAACTCCCTGACGACCAGGCGTTGCTCGGCCTCGGGACGGCCGGCGAACCATGCCAAGCCCTCCGCCATAGGACGAAGCCCCTGGGCGAGCTCATTGACGACGACCTCACGCTCGTACACGCCCCCACCCTTCCGGCGAGGTAGCACGTCGGCCCCGCCCTCTTTGAATCAGGTGTCCTGGAGGAGCGACAGCACCACGAGGCACAGCGCCAACGAGCCCGCGGTGCCTGCCCCGCCCCAGGTGACGAGCTGGGTGCGGCCCGTTCGTCGACCGTGCAGCCTGACCGCCAGGCCGCCATACATGGCGAGCAGGTTCAGCACCGTCAGCCACACTCGGGTCCCGTTGGCGACGGAGAGGTAGAGCAGCACCCAAGGCGCCAGGAGAGCCAGGCCGAAGAGCATGTGCGTGAAGACTCTGCTCTCCCGGCGCATCATCTCGTCCGCTGGTTGGAGCGGTTCGAGATCCGGCAGTTCGGGACTCACAAGCATTCCTTCCACGGCGTAATGCGGGTTCCGGCGCCACACCCTTCACGGCCCGAACCCTACCGCCGCAAGCAACGCCCCTCAGTGCGGCAAAGCAATTGCACGATACGTATCGTCTCGTCTACCGTGGAGCCATGACGACTCCGGAGCACACCCAACGCGCCCATATCGCCATGTTCTCCATCGCTGCTCATGGGCATGTGAACCCGAGTCTTGAGGTGATCCGCGAGCTTGTTGCGCGTGGGTATCGGGTGACGTATGCGATTCCTCGGATTTTCGCGGAGAAGGTGGCCGAGACCGGTGCTGAGCCGGTGTTGTATCGGACGATCTTGCCTTCGCCGGATGATGACCCGGCGGCGTGGGGGAGCACGCTCCTCGACAACGTGGAGCCGTTCCTGGAGGACGCGGTTCAGGCGTTGCCGCAGCTCAGCGAGGCCTATCGGGGGGATGAGCCGGATCTTGTGCTGCATGACATCACCTCGTATCCGGCGCGTGTCCTCGCCCGCCGGTGGGGGGTGCCCGCGGTTTCCCTGTCGCCGAACCTCGTCGCGTGGGAGGGGTATGAGGAGGAGGTCGCCGAGCCGATGTGGGCGGAGCCCCGGGCGACCGAGCGGGGCAGGGCGTACTACGCGAAGTTCGCCAACTGGCTGACGGAGAACGGGATCTCGGAGCATCCCGATCCGTTCGTCGGGCGTCCCCGCCGGTCTGTCGTGTTGATTCCCAGGGCGTTGCAGCCGAACGCCGAGCGGGTGGACGAGAAGGTGCACTCCTTTGTCGGTGCCTGCCAGGGGGACCGTGCCGCGCAGGGCGACTGGGAGCGGCCGGCGGATGCCGAGCGGGTGCTGCTGGTCTCGCTCGGCTCGTCGTTCACCAAGCAGCCCGGTTTCTACCGCGAGTGCGTGGAGGCGTTCGGTGGGCTGCCGGGCTGGCACGTGGTGCTCCAGGTGGGCAAGCACGTCACGGCCGGGGATCTCGGGAAGGTCCCGGAGAACGTCGAAGTGCGCGACTGGGTACCGCAGTTGGCGATTCTGAGGAAGGCCGACGCCTTCATCACGCACGCCGGTGCGGGTGGCAGCCAGGAGGGGCTGGCCACCGCCACGCCCATGGTGGCCGTTCCGCAGGCCGTCGACCAGTTCGGCAACGCGGACGTGCTCCAGGCGCTCGGGGTGGCCCGGCACGTTCCGATGGACCAGGCGGACGCCGCCACCCTTCGTGCGGCGGTGCTGGCGCTCGTCGAGGACCCGGACGTGGCGCACCGCCTCGCGGCCATTCAGCGGGAGATGGCCACCGAGGGCGGCACCCGGCGGGCGGCCGACCTCATCGAGGCCGAACTGCCGGCTGGGTGACGGGAGCGGCAGCCCCTCGGGGTCAGCAGTCCCTCGGGGCCGGCCGTCTCGCAGGCCGCAGGTGCTGTCAGGGGGCAGCCACTCCCCCGTCGGACGGGTGCGCGGCCGGTCACGTGGAGGGGGCCGGTTCCGTGCTGTCCTCGGCGTAGACCACCAGGGTCTGTTCCGGTTGTTCGGCCAGGTGGAAGGCGGTGTAGGTGTAGGTGACCGGGCCGCGTCCCGGGGGGCGCAGGCGTTTGCGGCCGCTGTGGCGGGCCTGTACGTCGTGCTGGGGCCACCATGCGCGCGCTTCCGGGCTGTGTGCGGTCAGCTCGTCGATGAGGCGGGTGTGGCGGGGGTCGGTGGGGTGGCGTCCGGCCTGGGCTCGGAGGCGGGCGAGCAGGCCGCGGGCTTCGGGTTCCCAGTCGACGACGACCTCCCGGGCCAGTGGTTCGAGGAACACCCAGCGGAGGAAGTTGGGCGGGCGCCGCGGCTCGTCGCCGATGAGGCGGGGGAAGAGGGCTGCGGCTGCCTGGTTGTGGCTGAGGACGTCGTAGGTGCCGCCGATGATGTACGCGGGGTGGGGCTGGAGCAGCAGGGGCACGGCGGCGGCCTCGGGCGTGAGGGGCTCGTGGTCCTCGGGTTCGTCCGTCGGCGTGTGGCCGGCGAGACGGAGGAGATGGGCGCGCTCGTGGCGGTCGAGGCGCAGTACCCCGGCCAGAGAGGTCAGGACCTGCTCGGAGGGGCGGATCTGGCGCCCCTGCTCCAGGTACGTGTACCAGGTGGCGCTGATGCCGGCCAGGAGTGCCAGTTCCTCCCGGCGCAGTCCCGGCGTGCGGCGGCGCGCGGTCTGCGGGAGGCCGACCTGGTCCGGGGTGAGGCGTTCCCGTCGGCTGCGCAGGAACGCGCCCAGCTGTCGGCGTTGGTCCGGTCGCAGTGGCATGGCACCTTCAGTTCCAGAATAAGTGGATTCTGGATACCAGGCTAAGACCGGCGGAGACTCGTGCCCCAGTAGAGGCGGTGAGGGCGCCGAGGGCCCCGTGCGGTGGTGAGCTGTGGGGCGCGGCGTCCGGCCGGCCGGCCAACTGCCGTCCGGGGGCCCGCCGTCCAGTGGTGCGCTGCGGCTTTCGACGGCCGTTCGCGCATGCCGCGGCCCCGGGCCGCCGCCTCCTGCCCCGCTGTGGAGAACGAAGGGAATTCCTGATGTCCGGAATCGAAGGCAAGGTCGTGGCGATCACGGGAGCCGGCAGCGGTATCGGGGAGGCGACCGCGTTGCTGCTCGCCGGGCGTGGGGCGCGGCTCGTGCTCGGTGCGCGTCGGAGCGAGCGGCTGGCGGAGCTGGTGGCGCGGATCGAGGAGGCGGGTGGGGTGGCCGTGCAGCGGCGTACGGATGTGACCCGGCGGGACGATCTGCGTGCCCTGGTGGCGCTGGCGGGCGAGCGTTTCGGGCGGCTCGATGTGCTGGTCGGCAATGCGGGGGCCGGGATGATCTCGCCGCTTGATGATCTGCGGGTCGAGGAGTGGGACCAGATGGTCGACGTGAACGTGAAGGGCGTGCTGCACGGGATCGCCGCTGCGCTGCCGGTGTTCCGGGCGCAGGGCACCGGGCATTTCGTCACCGTCGCGTCCACGGCTGCCTTTCGCGTCGTGCCGTCCATGGCGGTGTACGCCGGGACCAAGGTCGCGGTCCGGGCGATCTGTGAGGGCCTGCGTCAGGAGGCCGGGGATTCCCTGCGGGTGACCACCGTCTCGCCCGGGATGACGGACACCGGATTCGCCGAGGCGTCGAGCAACTCCCGGGTCAGGGCGGAGATCACGAGGATGCGGGACGAGATCGCGATGCCGCCCGACGCGATCGCGCGCGCCATCGCGTTCGCCATCGAGCAGCCGGACGGGGTGGATGTGAGCGAGGTGGTGGTGCGGCCCACGGCTCAGAGGTGAGGGGCGGGGGCTGAGGGGCGAGGGCTGAGGAGTGGAGGAGGATGCGCGGCGAGGGCCGAGGTGCGAGGGGTGAGGGGTGAGGGTGGATGCGGACGGTGGGGTATCGCGTGGTGGGGGCCGGCCGGGGTATTGCCGTGGACCTCACGGCCGCGTCGGTCTCGGTGGCGGCGCCCCGGGCCGGCGCCGAGCGGGTCGGCGACCGGATCTGGCTGGACACCACGCCCGTCCTGGAGCATCCACCCGCCGACCGCTCGGGACTGCGCCTCACCCCGGACGAGACCCGCTGGCTGCGGCACGGCCTGGGCCTGGCAGCAGAGGCCATCGAGGCCGCCCGGCCTCCGGGGCGGCACCTGGTGGTGACGGTGCACCGCGTGCTGTTCCCCGTAGCCGACTTCCAGGTCGAGGGCCTGGCCGGCGCGATCGTGGAGTGGTCCAGCACGGAGTTCGGCATTCCGGAAGTTGCCGTCGGGGTCTCGTTCGATCGTGCTGCGAACCGGTTTCTCTACGACTGGCAGCCGCGGCGGGGGGCCTCAGGGACGGGGGTGCGCCGCTTCCGCCCCGTACGGGACCTGCGTGGCCGTCCGCTGACCGACGCTTCGGGAACGGAGTAGTGCAGGCAGGGGACTTGGCCGCCCCAGCGCATCCGGTCACCCTCGGGCGTCACGACGGCGTCGCGCATGGTCTGCTTCCCCTGCAGTCACGGTAGTTGGAGGGATGAGGGTAGCGACCGGGAGGCGGACACGGCCTCCGTGCTCCTCGTCAGGCGTGCGTCCGGCAGGTGGGTCCCGGTGCCCCGTTCGGCTCGTCTCCGGTGCGTGGGGCGGGGGTGATTGGATGGCCGCCAGGAGTGAGGAGAGGTTGCCGTGCCCCGTACAGGCTCGTCCGGACGCAGTGCCGGTGTGGACCCCGAGCGGCTCTGGTCGCGGGCGGAGCGCCCGCGGCGGGGGCGGCCGCCGACGCACAGCCGTGCCGAGATCACCGATGCGGCCGTCGCCCTCGCCGACGCCGAGGGGCTCGGCGCGGTCACCATGCGCGCGGTCGCGGGCCGGATCGGGGCCGGAACGATGTCGCTCTACAGCTACGTCCCCAACAAGGAGACGCTGTTGGAGCTGATGATCGACCAGGTGAGCGGCGATCACCGGCTGCCGGCGGAGCCGTCCGGCGACTGGCGGGCCGACCTGCGGCAGTTCGCCCAGGAGCAGCGCGTGATCATGCGGCGCCATCCGTGGCTGCCCGGCGCGCTCTCGGCCCGGCAGACGTTCGGCCCGAACGCGCTCGCCGCCCTGGAGTACGCGCTCGCCGTCCTCGCGCCCGTCGGCCTGGAGGCCCCGGCCCGGCTGGAGACCTTCAGCCTGCTCACCGGGTTCGTGTCCAGCCATGTCTCCTATGAACTCGCCCAGGAACGGGCGGTCGAGGCCGGTGCCCGCGCCTCCGGCGAGCTGTTGGAGGCGCAGGACCGCTACCTCCGGTCCGTCGCCGCCGAGGGCCGGTATCCCCATCTCGCGCGGGCGCTGGCGGTGCCGAGCCATGACTCGGCACCGCAGGCCGTGTTCGACCGCCTTCTCGACCGCATGATCGACGGGCTGACGGCGGGGGTCTGACCGTCCGTACGGCGTGGCTTTCGCCGGTCGGTACGGCGTCCCCGGCCAGACCGGCCCGTCAGTGTGACGGCCGGGACGGCTTCGAGGCGCCCGACCGGGGCCCGTAGGCGGTCAGGAAGCGGTCGCGGAAGGTGTCCATGCGCCAGACCGGGGTCTTCGGGCCGGGCTTCAGGCCCTTCTGCCAGCCCCAGCCGGAGATGCGGTCCAGCACGGCGGGGTCGTGGGCGACGAGCGCGACCGGTACGTCCCGGCTCGCGTGCTCGCCGGTGACGGTCGGGACGGGCTGGTGGTCGCCGAGGAAGACGAGCACGGTGTTCTTGTTGCCGTACTTCTCCATGTACGAGATGAGGCTGTGCAGCGAGTACTGGATGGCGCGGCGGTACTCGGTGCGCACCTTCGCCGGGTCCTTCCACACCTCCTTGGGGTCCTTGCCGGCCTTCTTGATGCCGTGGTAGACGGAGCCGTCGCCGAGTTCGTTCCAGCCGATCATCTTGGGGATGGGCGCCCAGGGGTTGTGGCTGGAGACGAGGATGATCTCCGACATCAGCGGCTTGTCGTGCCGCTTGCCGTGCTCCAGGCGTTCAAAGGCCGACAGGCTGTACTGGTCGGGCACCCGTGACCAGCTGAACTGCGGGCCCTTGTAGCCGAGATGGTGGGTGTCGTAGACGTGGTCGAGGCCGTAGAACCTGCCCTCGGGCCAGGAGCGGGTGACGCCGGGCATGATGCCGGCCGTGCGCCAGGCGCCGGAGCGCTTGAAGGCGTCGGTGAGGGGCATGCGGTCGCTGGAGGTGACGGTGCGGTAGCGCTGCTGGTTGCTGATCCACAGGCCGGACAGGAACGTGGAGTGGGCCAGCCAGCTGCCGCCGCCCGCTGTCGGTGAGGTGAGCCAGCCGCTCCGCGAGTCGAACCCGGCCTTCCGCAGCCGCTTGGTCCCGTCCTTGAGCACCGAGTCGACCTGCGAGGCCATCGCCGGGTCCGCGATCGCGCTGCGGCCGTAGCTCTCGATGAAGGTGAAGATGACGTCCTTGCCGCGCAGCCCGGTCAGCAGCTGGTCGGGCGGGGTGTCGCGGAAGGCGTCGACGTGCGCCTGCTTGGCGAACACCCGCTGGTCGGTCAGGCTCGCCCGCAGCCGCTGGGCGCTGTCCTGGAAGAGGTCGGCCGTGTTGGTGGAGGCGACCGGGACACCGGCGAGTTGCACGCCGAGCGCCGCGCAGGTGATCCAGACGGTGCCGAGCACAAGGGTGGCACGGGTCGCCACGGCGCTGTGCCGGACCATGAGGCGGCTGAGCCGGACGACCGCCAGCGTCATGAAGGCGAGCAGGGCGAGCACGAGGACCACGACGCCGATCACGGCACCGATCGCGCCCGCCTGGCCTATCGAGTCCCTGAGGAACGACTCGGCGTCCTCGAACAGGACCCAGTCGAGGACCGGGTCGAAGGGGCGGGCGAGCACCGAGTAGAAGCCCATGTCCAGGCAGTTCAGCAGGGCCCGCAGGCCGAGGCCCACGCCGGCGGCCACCGCCGCCACCCGCCGCGCCCTCGGCGGCAGGAGCAGCAGCAGGGCCGCACCGAAGATCCCCTCCACCGGGATGCGCAGGAACTCACCGGGGGTGAGGCGGCTGAGCTGGTTCGGCAGCAGGAGCGCGGCGAGCACCAGGACGGCGGCCAGCACGGTGACCGTCCAGCCCGCCGCCCGTGCGAGGACCGGGTGCCGGTCCCGCCGGCGGTCGCCCGCCACGGCGGCCTCCGTGTCCTCGGCCTCGGGGGCGGGCTCGGTGGCGGCGTCGGGGGCGGCGTCGGTGTCGGGTTCGGTGGGCTTCTGTGTGTGCGGCGGCTGGCTGAGGCGCGTGTCGTGCGGCAACCCGAAGGTCCTTCCGTGCGGGGCCCGGTGGTGGCAGGACGGACCGGAACCAGGGATTCAGGCCGCCGTTATCTGTACGTCCGGCCCACAGCCGCTGTTCAATCGTCGAGGTCCCGCTTCGGCCCGGGTGCACCGCCCGCCCTACAGTCGCCTGTCATGGAGTGGATCGAGCGGGTGGGAAACCTGCGCCAGTGGACGCACAACGGGACACGCGCACCGCACAAACCCCTCTTGCTGCTCTACGCGCTGGGGCGGTTCCAGCGGCGGCCCGACGACGCGATGCGCTACTCGGACATCGAGCGTGATCTGCACGAACTGCTGCAGGACTACGGTCCGGCGCACCGGACGTCGCCCGCCTACCCCTTCCACCATCTCGTCAGCGACGGCGTCTGGGAGGTACGCACCGACACCGGGGAGACCAGTCCGGGCACCGGGGTACGGGTGCTGCGGGCGAGCGGTGCGCGGGGGCAGTTGGTCCCGGGCCTGCGGGCGGCGCTGTCCACGGAACCGGCGCTGCTCGGGCGGCTGGCGCAGCTGCTGCTGGACAGCCACTTCCCGCCGTCGATCCACCCGGACATCACCGCCGCCGTCGGACTCGACCTGGAACCGGCGGAGGTGGCACCGCGCACCGCCGGACCGGCGCCCGAGCGGCGGCGCGCCGCCGAACTCCGCCGCCAGGTGCTGGTGGCGTACGAGTACCGCTGCGCCTTCTGCGGGTTCGACGGGTCGATCGGGCGGGTGCCGGTCGGGCTGGAGGCCGCCCATGTCCAGTGGTGGGCCTTCCAGGGGCCGGACGACCTCGCCAACTGTCTGTGCCTGTGCGCGCTGCATCACAAGCTGTTCGACCGGGGCGTGCTCGGCCTGGATGCCGGGCGGCGGATCGCGGTGTCCCGGGAGTTCGTGGGCCATGGCACCGCGGCCCGTACACAGGTGCTCGCCCTCACCGGGCGGCCGCTGACCGGGCCCCAGAGCGGATGTGCCCGGGTCGCCCCCGAGCACATCCGCTGGCATACGGCGCAGGTGTTCCGCGGCGAGGCGCGGGTGGCCGGGCCGGCCTGACCGGACCGGGCGGACCCGGACCGGCGGCGCCGCTGCCCCGTGGCCCTCAGACCGTGGCCGGCCGCTCCCCCGCGGGGGCCGGTTCCACGGACGCACGGCGGATACGGCGGCGCTTGGCGACCAGTACCGCGGTGCGGGTGAGGACCATGGCAAGTGACATGAAGACAAAGGCGTTCGCGTAGACGTCCGGGCCGCTCAGTTCGTTTTCGATGCTGAAACGGACCAGGCCCTCGGCGAACCAGTGCTCGGCGCCGTAGGCGAAAAGCACCCGGGCGCTGGAGAGGACGATCCAGACGAGGGCGTATCCGAATCCGCCGGTGGTGTAGATCTGCCCGTCGGTGCCGCGGTGGGCGGGGAGCAGGGCGCCCGCGACCAGTCCGCAGATCACGCCCACGCCGACCCCGATGAGCTGGAAGGACGGGGCGTTTCCCGAGGTCGGGAAGGAATGCACGAAGAGCGCGATGATGACGGCGACCGCGAGCACGGAACGCAGCATCCGCATGTTGGTGACCCGGCGGCGGCCCAGGTCGGTCGCCAGGATGAGGGTGAGAATGCTGGCGCTGGCAATGAGCGCGAGGGCGAACTGACTGAGGTTGTTCATGGAATTCCGGGGCCTTTCCGCAATGCCGCGAGGTCGGGTGCTCCGACGGTTTCCGGGATATCCGCCGGCCGCCGTCAACGACGTTATGGCGGGGCCTTGTTGCCGGGGTACGACCGGCCGGTGGATGCGCTGTCCACCGGTCGGTGGACACCACGGCGGACGGGGTGCGGCAGGGTGATAGGACTGGGGCGCGGCGGCACGGGGCGCCCGCGCCCCGGTGCGGGGCCGTTCGGATACGGGGAGAGGGACACGGTGACGCGTGAGGCGCGGCGCGCGCCCGAGACACGGATGCGCTGGTTCGGGCTGTGGGACAGCTACTTCGTGATCTGCTATCTGGTCACCACGGGGCTGGTGTTCACCTCCGCCGTGCCGCAGACCGGGCGGCTGATCGCGATCGGTGCGCTGACCGTGATCGTGCCCTGGTACGCGGGGGTCGGGCGGCCGTTGATGCTCCGTGAGGGGCGCGACCGGCGGAACTCCGGCTTCGCCGCAGGGCTGTTCGCGCTGTTCGGCATCGCCACGGCGGTCGATCTGACCAGCGCGTTCGCCCTGTTCGCGATCGTCCCGATGCTGATGATGAGCCTGGACACCCGGCCGGCCGTCGTGGCGGGCGTGCTCGGCAACCTCGTCCCCGTGACGCTGCTGTGGCTGCGGGGCGGCGCCACGGCCCCGCTCGTGCTGTTCGTGCTGCCGGCGTCGCTGCTCGGGATCGCGCTGTCCGTGCTCCTCGGGCTGTGGATCAAGAGGGTGGTACGGCAGAACAAGGAGCACGCCGACCTCATCGAGGAACTGCGGCAAAACCGCGCGCAGGTGGCCCGGCTGTCGCACCAGGCCGGCATCGCCGCCGAGCGCGAGCGGCTCGCGCGGGAGATCCACGACACCCTGGCGCAGAGCCTGACCGGCATCATCAGCCTGGTGCAGGCCGCCGACGCGGAGGTGGAGGGCGCCCCCGCCGCCGCCCGCAAACACCTCGCGCTGGTCGGGCGGATGGCCGAGGAGAGCCTGGCGGAGGCCCGTGCCTTTGTCGCCGACCGGACGCCCGCCCCGCTGCGGGAGAGTTCCCTGGCGCAGGCGCTGCGCCGGCAGGCGGACGGGCTGGCCGCGCAGACCGGGCTGCTGGCGCGGTTCGCCGTCGAGGGGGACGAGCGTCCGCTGCCGATGGCGGTCAACGTCGTCCTGCTGCGGGCCGCGCAGGAGGCCGGCACCAATGTGCGCAAGCACGCCGGCGCCCGTGCGGTGGACCTGGTGCTGCGGTACGGCGCGGGGCAGGTCGGGATCGTCGTCACCGATGACGGCGACGGGTTCGACACGACGGCGGCGGGGACGGCGGGCGGCGCGGCGCACGGCGGCCGGGACGAGGCCCCCGGCCGGGACGGGCCCGGCGGCGGTGACGAGGACGGTGGGTTCGGGCTGCGCGGGATGGCGGCCCGCGTCGCGGAGATCGGTGGGGCGATGCGGGTGGTGAGCACACCGGGAGCGGGCACCACGGTCGAGGTGAAGGTGCCCCTGGACGGGGCGGCGGAACGGCCGGCCGGGCCGCCGGCGCCGCGGCCCGGAGCGGCGGAACAGCGGACGGCGGCGACAGCGGCAGCGGCAGCGGCGACAGCCACGGGCACAGCCACGGCGAGGGATGAGGAGCGTTGCGGGTGACGGGCGTTGCGGACACGGCGGCGGTACGGGTGCTGCTCGCGGACGACCATCCCGTCGTCCGCGAGGGCCTGTGCGCCATGCTCGAATCCGACCCGGGCATCGCGGTCGTCGGGCAGGCGGGCTCCGGCGAGGAGGCCGTGACCCTCGCGGAACGGCTCACACCGGATCTGGTGCTGCTCGATCTGCGGATGGGCGGGATGGACGGGGTGGCCGCCACCGGGCACATCCTGCGGCGGTCGCCGCGCACCAGGGTCGTCATCGTCACCACCTACGAGGACGACGCCGACATCCTGCGCGCCGTGGAGGCGGGCGCGGCCGGCTATCTGCTCAAGGGCAGTTCCCGGGCGGAGCTGATCGACGCGGTGCACGGTGCGGCGCGCGGCGCCACCGTGCTGACCCCTTCGCTGGCGCCCAAGCTGTTCCGGGCGCGGGCGGTGGAGGCGCCGCTGCTGTCGGTCCGGGAGTGCGAGGTGCTGCGGCTGGTCAGCCAGGGGCTCACCAACGCCGAGATCGGCCGGGAGCTGTTCATCGGTGAGGCCACGGTCAAGACCCATCTCCTGCGGGCGTTCAAGAAGCTGGAGGTGTCGGACCGGACCGCGGCCGTGATCACGGCACTGGAGCGCGGCCTGCTGGCGTAGGCGTGTCCGCGAAGTCCCGTCCCCCGCCCGCTCAGGGGCGCACGGCGCGGAAGCGGAAGTAGTCCTTCCGGAGGCTGAGGGCGGGGGTGTGGAATCCGGCCGCGCGCAGCCGGTCCGGGAGGGTCTCGGGCGGCACCGGGACGTAGGTGTCCTTCAGGTGGATGAGGCGGAAGCCCCAGCTCGCCCGGCCATCGCAGCCCGCGAAGACACCGCCCGGCCGCAGCACCCGGAACGCCTCGGCGAACAGCTCGTCCTGCTGCCGGGGCGAGGGCACATGATGCAGCATCGTGAAGCAGACGACGGTGTCGAAACCGCCGTCCGGCAAGGGCATCGCACAGCCGTCGCCGTGCACGACCCGGACCCGGTCGCCGTACTCCGCGCGCAGCCGCTCCGCCGACCCGCCGTCGACCTCCAGGACGCTCAGCCGGCTGCCGTCCCGGCCCGCCAGCACCCGCGTGGTGGCGCCGTAGCCGGGCCCGATCTCCAGGGTCTCGGCGCCCAGTCGTACGTCGTCGAGCGCCCAGGGCAACAGGTCCGTGGCGACCGCGCGGGCCCACATCCGGGAGTTGCACAACCACTGGTGATAGCGATTCATGGAGGTCATGCGGCGAGCGTAGGGAGCGGCCGCGGTGACCACCACGCGACAGGGGGACATGTTGTATCGCGGAACGGACAGCGGGCAGCGGCCGGACGGCGGGGCGGAGCCGGACGGGCGGGAGGGGGAGGTCGCGCCGCCGGGGCCGCCCGCCGGGGCGGCGGTCGTCGTCGGGAGCTTCGCGATGCGCCGGGGGCAGTGGTTCGCCCGCCATCGCCATGAGCACCATCAACTGGCCTGGGCGCGGCGGGGAGTTCTGGCCGTACGGGCCACCGGCACCACCTGGGTGCTGCCGCCGTCCATGGCGCTGTGGATTCCGGCGGGCACGGCGCACGCCACCGGCGCCCCGGGCCAGGCGCTGTTCCGGAGCCTGTACTTCCTGCCGGACCGCTGCCCGGTCACCTGGTCGGCGCCCACCGTCGTGGGCGTCTCACCGCTGCTGCGCGAGCTGATCTCGTATCTGTCGGACGGCGCGCTGGACCCGGCGCCGCGCGAACGGGCCGAGGCCGTGGTCCTCGACCAGCTGCGGCCGGTGTCGGTGGCCACGGTCCAGGCGCCGATGCCGCACGACCCGCGGGCGCGCCGGATCGCGGAGGCGCTGCGCGCCGACCCCTCGGACGGGCGGACGCTGGCGGAGTGGGGTCCCCGGGTGGGCGCGAGCGGCCGGACGCTGGCGCGGGCGTTCGTGGCGGACACCGGGATGCCGTACGGGCAGTGGCGCACCCGCGTCCGGCTGCAGGCGGCGATGCCGCTGCTGGCGGGCGGCGCCACGGTGGCGGCGGTGGCGGCGCGGGTGGGCTATGCCTCCCCGAGCGCCTTCGTCGCGGCCTTCCGGCGGGCGGTCGGGGTGCCGCCGGGGGCGTACTTCGCGCCCTGAGCGTGGAGGGCGCGGGGCGTTCCGGCCGTCGCCCGCGCGCTCACCCCTCCCCCAGCCGGGCCCGGTCCGCCGCCGCTCTGCCCTGGTGCCAGCCGTCGGCGTCGCGGATGCCGCGGAGGCGGACCGGGGCGGTGTCCGGGAAGAGGTCGCCGGTGGTCCGCTCGACGGCGCGGGCGCGGGCGGCGAGGACCGGCAGGAGGCCGGGGGCCGTGGGGGCGGACTCGGCGGTGGCGGCCTCCGTGGCGGCGGCGGTGGCCGCCGCGAGCCGGTCGCGGATGCGGTCGGCGTAGGCGACGAGGAAGGTCTGCCGGAAGTCCCGGGTGCGGCGGGAGCGGCCGCGGGTGACGGGGACACCGCCCTGCTCCTTGAGCGTGTGGTGGCGGGCGTCGCCCGCGCGGCTCATCGCGGCGGTGGCCTGGAGCAGCAGCGAGGTGTAGAGCATCTCGGCCGCCTCCAGGTCGGGGGCGAAGCCGACGAGGGTGGAGAAGCCGACGTCGGCGGCCCAGACGGCCTGGCAGCGGTTGGCGGCGGCGACCGCGTCGAGCAGCAGCGCCTTGGCCTGTTCGTAGGGGCCCTCGATGCCGATCCGGACCGCTGACGGGCCGTCGGTCCCGCCCTCGGGGCCGTCGAGGAGCGCCTCGTCGATGCTGTGCCGGGCCATCAGCTCCTGTGCCTTGGCGGACAGCGCCTCGGCCTCCTCGGCGTAGTCGGTCGCCTCGGCCTTGGCGAGCAGACCGCGGATACGCCCGAGGGCACGTGTCGCGGCGGCGTCCGCCGGGCCGCTCCGGCCGCCGGGTGCCGGCGGGGCGGGCAGCGGGGTGATGCGGGGCAGCCGGGCGAGCACCCGCAGCGCCGCCAGCACGTCGTAGGCGGTCTCGAAGCGGGTGGCGCGGCGGCGCCCGGCCAGGGCGTCGAGGTAGCCGGTGTCGGCGGGCCACCAGACCTCGGCGCCGAGCTGCCGCAGCTGCTCGGCCCAGCGCGGGTCCGGAGCGGGGCGGCGGGCCGGCGGCCGGGCCGCCTCGGCCGCGACGGCGTCGACGACCAGCGCCACGAGGGCGGCGCCGGAGGCCTCCCGCCGGACGATCCGCACCAGGTCGGCGGGGTGCCAGCCGCCCGCCCAGCACTGCCGTACGCCCGCCACGGCGGCCTCGACCACCGCCGCGCTCACCGCCGCCCAGCCGGCCTCGGCCGCGGCCAGCATGGAGGCGCCCGCCTCCAGGGCGTCCTCGGCCCGCTCGCCGTCCGGCGCGTAGCGGACGCTGCCGAGCACCTGCCCGACCAGTTCACCGGCCGACGGCGACGGTCCGCCGCGCCCTTTTCCTCCGCGCTCACTCACCCGTTCACTCTACGGACGGCCCGGCCGCGCCGGACGGGGCGTCGCCGCCGGTGCCTGCGGCGGGCCGTGGCACCGCGACGACGCCCGGCCGCGCCGTGGGAACGGGCGCGGCCGGGCGTCGGTCACGTCGTGCGCTCTGGGGTGAGCGGACCGGCCGTCAGGGGCCGGGGAGTGGTGGTGCCGTCACCGCACCGCGCTGCCGGCCACCCACTGCGACCAGTCCATGTTCCAGCCGTTCAGGCCGTTGTCCGGCTTGACGCTCTGGTCCGGGGAGTTGACGACGTCGACCACGTCACCGGTCTGCGAGTGGTCGAAGAACCAGGCGCCGTCCGTCTTGGCGTCCTTGGCCCCCTTGGCGTCCTCCAGGCCGATGCATCCGTGGCTGGTGTTGTTCTTGCCGAAGATGCCCTTGCCCCAGTAGTTGCCGTGGATGAAGGTGCCGGAACTCGTCAGGCGCATGGCGTGCGGCACGTCGGGGATGTCGTACTCGCCCTTGCCGTTGTGCTTCTTGAAGCCGACCGTCGAGCCGTTCATCCGGGTCTGCTTGAACCGCTCGGAGATGACCATCTTGCCGTTGTAGGTGGCGTTCTCGTCGCTGCCCGCCGAGATCGGGATGGTCTTCACGGTCCGGCCGTCCCGCACCACGGTCATCTCGTGCGCCTTGGTGTCGACGGTGCTGATCTGCGCATGGCCGACCCGGAAGCTGACGGTCTTGTTCTGGATGCCCTTGACGCCCGGCGAGGCCTCGACGCCGTCCAGGCCCAGCTTCATGGTGACCTCGGAGTTCGCCTGCCAGTAGTCCTGGGGGCGGAAGTCCAGCCGCTTGTCGTTGAACCAGTGGCCGACGACCTGCTGGCCGCTGCTCGACGAGACGGTGATCGCGGACTCGACCGCCGCCTTGTTCTCGACCGGCTTGTCGAAGTTGATCGACACCGGCATGCCCACGCCGACGGTCGAGCCGTCCTCGGGCGTGAAGTTCCCGATGAAGCTGTTCGCCGGGGCGACGGTGGTGAAGCTGGAGTTCTCCACCGCCGTGCGGCCCCGGGAGTCCTCCGCGTGCGCGGTGACCTTGTACTTCGTCGAGCGGCTCAGGGGCTGGTCCGGCTTCCAGGAACTGCCGTCGCCGGAGAGCGTGCCCTCGACGGCCTTCTTGGTCTCGACCGAGGTCATGGTGACGTCGGTGAGCTTTCCGTCGCTGACCGTGACGCGCGCGTCACTGTTGAGGCCGGCGTCGGTGGCGCCGTCCTCCGGGAGGATCGTGATCCGGGCGTCGGAGGCGTCCTTGGCGGCCGCCTCGTCCACCTGCCGGCTGTTCTCGTGCCGGTCGGCGCCGGCGCCGTCATCACCTCGGTCAGCCGCGACGCTGCCACCACACGCCGACAGCGTGAGTACGCCCCCGAGCAGCGCGGCGCTGGCTATAAGGCCCTTCCGGCGCTTGCTGTCCGTCATCACACGTATCTCCATTGCTACCGATTTCGCACGACTCCCGCACGATTCCCCGAGTGAGCAGCCAGCTGAACGCCGGCTCATCTGGACGCTGGTATTCCGACCGACGCCATATGAACGCCTTTTCCGTTTCGCCCGTTCCATGCCTCCACGAAGTGTGGGGAAGGCCACTTATGTCATGGGAACGGGCAAATGGTGATCACTCGGCACCGGTGCACGGCGGCCCGGCACCCCGGCAACGCAGGCGGCCCCCGTACGGCGCGGAGCCGTACGGGGGCCATGGCCTCTCAGGGGTGCCGGTCAGCCCTCCCCGTCGGCGTCGTCCGCGAGATCCCACTCCGCCGCGTCCCACTCGGCGTCCGGGTCGTAGTCGGTCAGCTCCTCGCTGCTCCAGGAGGCCTGTGCGAGTTCGGCGCCCGGCACCTTGGTGACGAGGTCGAACGGGTCGATCAGATGGGCCAGCGCCTCCGCCGGGTCCTCCCGGACCGTCTCCAGCGACTGTCTGCGCTCCTCGTCGGGCAGCGCGGGGTCCCCTTCGATGTGGCCGACGGCGGCGCCGGTCAGCCGGGCGGCGTCGGTGACCTCCATGATCAATTCCACATGAAGGCGCACAAAACGTGATGTCTCACCATTGCTCATAGCACGGAGGTTAGGCATGGACGGGTCCCGACTTCCCCGCGACCCGCGGCGGTCATTAACATCTGCGGTCAACGGCCAATTCGCCGCACCCACAAGGGGGATCGCTTCCGTGACCGCACGACGACCACTACTGACCGCCGCGGCCGCGGGATCGGTGCTGTTCGCCCTGTGGTTCGTGCCCTCCGCCAACGCCACAGCGGGTGCTGACGGTGCGTCGGGCCCGGCGCTGCGGATGGCGTCCGCACCGGCCGGACCGGACCTGGACAGCCGTACGGCCGTCGGGGTGCGGGACACCGGCGGCGGGTCGGCGGCGGCCACCTCGCACACCGGCGCGACGGGCGCCGACGGACACCCCGGCACCCCGCACTTCCTCGCCGACACCGGCAGCCCGGACACCACCCCGTATGTGATCGCCGGCGCCGCCTGTCTCGCGTTCGGCGCCGGCCTGGTCAGCTACTCCGTCCGCCGCACCCGCGACGAGACCTGCTGACGGACCCCGGACGGCGCCCGGCCGCCGTCAGTCCAGCGCGCCGGTGACCGGCTCCACGGCCGCCACCAGCTGCCCGCTCCGTACGAACGCGTACGCGCTCTCCAGGTCCGGTGCCAGGAAGCGGTCCCCGCCCGGCCCCTGGATGCCGGCCTCGCGCACCGCGTCCAGTACGGCGCGGGTGGCGGGCGCCGGCGTCAGGCCCTCACGCATCTCGACGGCCCGGGTCGCCGCATACAGCTCGACGGCGATGATCCGGGCCAGGTTGTCGACCGCGGTACGCAGCTTGCGCGCCGCCGACCAGCCCATCGAGACATGGTCCTCCTGCATCGCGGAGGACGGGATGGAGTCCACCGACGCCGGCGCCGCCAGCCGCTTCAGCTCGCTGACCAGCGCGGCCTGGGTGTACTGGGCGATCATCAGCCCGGAGTCGACACCCGGGTCACCGGCCAGGAAGGCGGGCAGCCCGTGCGAGCGGTTCTTGTCCAGCAGCCGGTCCGTACGGCGCTCCGCGATGGAACCGAGGTCGGCCGCTGCGATGGCCAGGAAGTCCAGGACATAGGCGACCGGCGCACCGTGGAAGTTGCCGTTGGACTCGACCCGGCCGTCCGGCAGCACCACCGGGTTGTCGACCGCGGCGGCCAGTTCCCGCTCCGCGACGCGCCGGGCGTGATCGAGGGTGTCCCGGCCGGCGCCGGCCACCTGCGGGGCGCAGCGGACCGAGTAGGCGTCCTGGACCCGCGGGGCGTCGTCCTGGTGGTGACCGGTGAGCTCCGAACCCGCGAGCACCTTGGCCATGTTGGCGGCCGAGGCGGCCTGCCCGGGGTGCGGGCGGATGGCGTGCAGCTCGGGCGCGAGGACCTTGTCCGTGCCGAGCAGCGCCTCCAGGGAGAGCGCGGCGGTGATGTCCGCCGAGGTGAACAGCCGGGCGAGGTCGGCGCAGGCCATCACGAGCATGCCGAGCATGCCGTCGGTGCCGTTGAGGAGCGCCAGGCCCTCCTTCTCGCGCAGTTCGACGGGCTCGATGCCGTGCGCGGCCAGCAGCTCGGCGGCCGGGCGGACCACCCCGTCGGGACCCTCCGCGTCGCCCTCCCCCATCAGCGCCAGGGCGCAGTGCGAGAGCGGCGCGAGGTCGCCGGAGCAGCCGAGCGAGCCGTATTCGTGGACGACGGGGGTGATGCCGGCGTTGAGCAGGGCGGCCATCGTCTCGACGATGAGCGGGCGGACGCCGGTGTGCCCGGAGGCCAGCGTCTTGAGCCGCAGGAACATCAGCGCGCGGACGACCTCCCGCTCGACCCGCGGGCCCATCCCGGCCGCGTGGGAACGCACGATGTTGCGCTGGAGCTGGACCCGCAGCTCGGGGCTGATGTGGCGGACGGCGAGGGCACCGAAGCCGGTGGAGACGCCGTAGACGGGGTCGGGCTTGGCGGCGAGTTCGTCGATGAAGGCGCGGGAGGCGGCGACGGCCGCGAGGGCTTCCCCGGACAGCTCGATCCGGGCCGCGCCGCGGGCCACCGCGATGACGTCCTGTGCGGTCGTGCCGGACGTCCCCAGCACCACAGTGTGCATATCCATATTCAGGAACCCTAGAGACTGAATCGCCGGATGTCACCACCGGATTTCGGGATCACCCCTTACCCGGGCTCCGGGCCGGCCGGTGTGGCGCACAAGCAGACCGCCTCACCTCCGGAAGCGCCGGCGCTCCGGCCCCGACCGCCGGTCCGGGGCGTCCGCGAGCCGGACGACCGGGTCGTCCTTGCCGCCGTGCCGCCCGGCGATCACCGGCTCACCCGACCGCGCCGCCTTGGCCTTGTACTGCGCGGCGTCCGCGAGCCGGAACAGCCGGCGGGCGCTGCGCACCGGCCCGATCGGATCGCCGGTCGAGGCGACCCCGACCGCGACCCCCTCACCGAGGTCCAGCTCCCCTGCCCGGTCACACAACTCACCGGCCACCTTGACCACCTCGTCGGCCGGCGGTCCCACCGCCAGCAGACAGAACTCGTCGCCGCCGAGCCGGGCGGCGAGGGTGCCCGGCAGCATCGCACCGCACAGCGACAGCACCGAGCCGAAGCGCTCCAGCAGCCGGTCGCCGACCGCGTGGCCCCGCGAGTCGTTCACCCGCTTCAGCCCGTTCAGGTCACACACCACCAGGCTGACCACCACCTCGTCCCGGCGGTGCAGCTCCAGCGCCTCGTCCAGCCGCATGTCGACGGCCCGGCGGTTGGCCAGACCGGTCAGGGAGTCCGTGAAGGCCAGCCGGCGGGCCTCCGCCAGCCGCTCGGTCTGCGCGATCCCGGCGGCGGTCACCGCGGCGAGCACGCTCGCGAAGTCGGCGTCCGCCCGGCCGAACACCGGCTCCCCCGTCCGGCGCGCGACATACAGCTCACCCCAGGCCCGCCCGTGCAGCACGATCGGCGCCACCACACAGCAGCCCCGGCCGCGGCGGCGCAGCGCGGCCATCCGCTGGCGGTTGCCGCCACCGCCGCCGGCCGGGCCCTCGTCCAGCGGCCCGGTCACCGGACCGCCGAACGGCCCCTCGGCGGTCTCCACCCAGGCGCTGGGCTCACCGCCGCCCGCCCACTGCTCGTGCAGGAAGCCGACGATCTCCGGGAACTCATGGACGGGGTAGCTCTCGTCGTCCGGGAACTCCTCCTCGCCCTCGGCGAGTTCACCCGTGTTGACCAGCACCCGCAGCTTTCCCAGCTCGCGCTCCCATTTCGAGATCGCCGCGAAGGAGCCGTTCAGAGCCTGACGCACGCCCAGCGCCGCGGCATGCGCCGATTCGCGCGGTGTGTGCGCGGCCGCCATCGCCTGCGCCAGCTCCACCACGGCCCGCAGCCGCGCATCGCCCTCGCCCGTCACCGGAGGCCCTCGCATTCCGTCACCGTGAGCACGCTCTGTATTACAGCGTAGGAATGTTTAACCCCTTTCGCCCCTTTCCGTGTGCGATCGACACCCGGGCGTTATGCGCGTCGCCCCTGGTCGGGCCGGAGGGGAGGAGGGCCGAGCGGGGGCCTTACGGAGAGTGATCGTTTTTCACTCGCCGGGCCACTCCGGGTCCCGCTTCTCGTTGAAGGCCGCCACACCCTCCGCCCGGTCCCCGGAGAAGGCCACGCTGCGCCAGGCACCGTCCTCCACCTCCAGCCCCGCCCGCAGGTCCAGCCCGTGCCCCAGCCGCAGGGCGCGCTTGGCGGCCCGCAGACCGACCGGCGAGTTGCGGGCGATCCGGGCCGCCAGCTCCAGCGCCTCGGCCCGGTCCTGCCCGTCCGCCGCCAGCTGGTCGACCAGGCCCAGTTCCACGGCCTCCGGCGCCGGCACCCGCCGCGCGGTGAACACCAGCTCGGCCGCCCGCGCCGCACCCACCCGGCGCGGCAGCAGCTGTGTCCCCCCGCCGCCCGGGATGACGCCCACGGACACCTCCGGCAGGCCGACCACGGCCGTCCCGTCCGCGACGATCAGATCGCAGGCCAGCGCCAGCTCGAAGCCGCCGCCGAGCGCGAAGCCGTGCACGGCGGCGATCGTCGGCACCGGCAGCTCCAGTACGCCCGTGTAGGCGGCGCGGGTGTGCGGGCGCTGGCGCATCAGGTCGGCGTCCGTGAAGGAGTTGCGCTCCTTGAGGTCGGCGCCCACGCAGAACGCCCGCTCATGGGTGGAGCTGAGGACCACCGCCCGGACGGAGCGGTCCGCGGCCAGCTCGGCGCAGGCCTGCGCCAGGCTGTCGGCCATGGCCGTGGAGACGGCGTTCATGGCCTTGGGGCGGTCCATGACCAGCTCCGCCACGAAGCCGTGCCGCTCGACGGCGACCCAGCCGTCCGCACCGAACCGTTGCCGTTGCATACAGCCCTCCCTGTTAACGGTCGTTGACCTGACGGGGGGATCATGTCAGCTGGCGGCCCGGAGGAACAGGACGGGCTTTCCGCCTGTGGACAACCGCGGCGGGACACGGCACCGGCCCGGCCGACGGGCCACTCAGGGGCGCCGGCCGCCCGCCGGTGCCGCCCGGTCGCTGCCCGGTGGCGCCCGCCCGCTGCCCGGCGCCCGGGTCAGTCGCGGCGGTTCAGCAGCCAGGGCTCGACGACGCCCAGACCGCGCACCGGGCGCTGCCACATCGGCTGGAGCCCGAAGCGGTAGGTCGGGGGCGGGGCGCCGGTGCCCTCCTCGGCCGCCTTCTCGGCCGCCGCGGCATCGGCCTCGGAGACCGGGGCGTCCCCGATCCGGCCCAGCTCCTCGGCGAACGCCTGGTCCACCAGCACGGTGTCCTTCGGCGCTATCGACGTCAGACGGCTGGCGAGGTTGACGGTCGTGCCGAACACATCGCCCATCCGGGTCGTGACCGTGCCGAACGCGATGCCGACCCGCAGCTCCGGCATCGTCTCGTCGTGGGCCATCGTCTCGATCAGCCGCAGCCCGATCTCGGCGGCGATACCGGCGTCGTCGGCGGCGAAGAGGACCTCGTCGCCGAGGGTCTTGATGAGCCGCCCGCCGTGCGCGGCCACCAGGTCGGAGCAGGTGGTCTCGAACGCCTCCACCAGCTCGCCCAGTTCCTCGTCCTCCAGACGGCGGGTCAGCCGGGTGAAGCCCACCAGGTCGGCGAAGCCGACGGCGAGGCGCCGATCGACCATCTCGGCGTCGTCCTGGGCCCGCACGACCCGGCCGGTGGCGGCGGCCAGCTGGCGCCGCCAGACGTAGACGAGGAACTCCTCCAGCTCCGGGAGCAGCAGCTCGACCAGCGGATAGGTGATCTCGGTCCGGGTCAGGCCGGAGTCCTGGGGCTCGGTGAGGCCCTCCAGGAAGGAGTCGATCTGCCAGTCGGCCAGTCGGGCGGTGGTCTGCCCGGTGGAGCGGGCGACCTGGATGGCCATGGCCTCGCTGAGCAGACCGGCCTCGACCAGACCGGCGAGGCGGCGCAGAGCCAGCACATCGGCCTCGGTCAGCGCCTTGACCTGGCCGATGTCGGCGAAGCCCATGGCGCGCCAGAAGCGGGCCGCGAGGTCCATGGAGACACCGGCGCCGCGGGCCGCCTGGAACGGCGTGTAGCGGCGGTCGGCGCCCAGGATGAGCTGTTCGAGGCGGACGGCGATGTTGTTCTCGTCGTTCTCGTCGCCGGCCCCCGGGGGGTCGCTGACGGGGACGTCGTCCACCGCACCGTCCTCGGAGTCCCTCTCGCGCGAGGCGGCGCCCGAGTCGTCGGCGGTCACCGGCCGCTCCCTGTCCGATCCCTGCGCACTGCCCTTCCGATCACTGCTCGCCGGTGGCCCGCTCCCTGGCGGACCGCCTCAACGATACGGCAGGTGTGCTCTGGCTCACTCTCACATGTCGGCTCTGACCAAGGAAGAGGCGGGGAGGCGTCGGCGCGGCGGGCGCCGTGGTAGAGGGGCTGGTCCGGGCGCCGGCACCGGGTGCGCGCCACCCGACCGGCCTCACGGTTCCGGGGAGTCATCGCCCTCGGGCCGCCGGGGCGCCGCGGGGCGCAGGTGGACGATGTCGCCCGCGCCCACCGGCTGCTGTACGCCGTCCGCGGTGGCCAGGACCAGGCGGCCGTCGGCGTCGATGGCCACCGCCTCGCCGGTGAGCGCGGTGTCGCCGGGGAGTTCGGCGCGTACCGAGCGGCCCAGGGTGGCGCAGCCGGCGGCGTAGGCCTCCTGGAGGCGGCTGGCGCCGGGGTCGCCGTCGGCGGACTGCCAGGCGGTGTACCACTCCTCCAGCGAGCGGAGGACGGCGCGCAGCAGCGGGTCGCGGTCGGTGCTGCGGGCGCCCGCCAGGGCCAGGGAGCCGGCGGTGGGCACCGGGAGTTCGCCGGCGGTGAGGGAGACGTTCAGGCCGATGCCGACGACGACGCCGGGGCCGGCCCGTTCGGCGAGGATGCCGCCCACCTTGCGTTCGGCCGTGGCGCCTTCCGGTCCTGCGGCGTCCTCGGGGAGGGTGACCAGGATGTCGTTGGGCCACTTGAGGGCCGTGTCGACGCCGGCGGTCCGGGAGAGCGCGGTGGCGGTGGCGACTCCGGCGAGCAGCGGCAGCCAGCCCCAGCGCTCCACGGGAACGCGGGGCGTGAGGTAGACGGAGAAGAAGAGGCCGGAGCGCGGGGGCGCCGACCAGGCCCGGTCGAGGCGGCCGCGGCCGGCGGACTGTTCCTCGGCCACCAGGACGGCGCCCTCGGCCGCGCCCTCGGCCGCGCGGGCCGCCAGGTCGGTGTTGGTGGAGCCGGTGGCGGGGACGACGTCCAAGGAGGTCCAGAGCGCGCCGGGGCGCACCAGGGCGCGCCGCAGCGCCGTGGCGTTCAGCGGGGGGCGGCCCAGATCGCTCCAGCGGCCGGCGTCTTTGTCCCGGTTTTCCGGTGGTTGAGGCGTCATGGGACCAGCCTAGGTGTGGTCAACGACGCAGTGCCGCTGAGCAGTCCCGCGGATACGCTACGAATCGGTAGCCAAACCCGTACCACCCTCAGTACGAGCACCAGTCCAGGACGAGCAGGAGCCGCATCCCGATGTCCGAGCCGGAAGCAAACATCCACACCACCGCGGGCAAACTGGCGGATCTGCAGCGGCGGGTCGAAGAGGCCACGCACGCCGGTTCCGCCCGTGCCGTGGAAAAGCAGCACGCGAAAGGCAAGTTGACGGCGCGTGAGCGCATCGATCTGCTGCTGGACGAGGGCTCGTTCGTCGAGCTGGACGAGTTCGCGCGGCACCGGTCGACGAATTTCGGGCTGGAGCAGAACCGCCCCTACGGCGACGGCGTGGTGTCCGGCTACGGCACGGTCGACGGCCGTCCGGTGGCCGTCTTCTCGCAGGACTTCACGGTCTTCGGCGGGGCGCTGGGCGAGGTCTTCGGCGAGAAGATCGTCAAGGTGATGGACTTCGCCCTCAAGACCGGCTGCCCGGTCATCGGCATCAACGACTCCGGCGGCGCGCGCATCCAGGAGGGCGTGGTCTCGCTGGGCATGTACGGCGAGATCTTCCGCCGCAACACCCACGCCTCCGGCGTGATCCCGCAGATCAGCCTGGTCGTCGGCCCGTGTGCGGGCGGCGCGGTCTACTCCCCCGCCATCACCGACTTCACGGTCATGGTCGACCAGACCTCGCACATGTTCATCACCGGGCCCGACGTCATCAAGACCGTCACCGGTGAGGACGTCGGCTTCGAGGAGCTGGGCGGCGCCCGGACGCACAACACCACCTCGGGCGTGGCGCACCACATGGCGGGCGACGAGAAGGACGCCATCGAGTACGTCAAGGGGCTGCTGTCCTACCTGCCGTCCAACAACCTCTCGGAGCCGCCCGCCTTCCCGGAGGAGGCGGACCTGGAGACCTCGGACGTCGACCGTGAGCTGGACGTCCTGATCCCGGATTCGGCCAATCAGCCGTACGACATGCGCACCGCGATCGAGCATGTCCTGGACGACCACGAATTCCTGGAGACCCAGCCGCTGTTCGCGCCGAACATCCTGACCGGCTTCGGGCGGGTCGAGGGCCATGCGGTCGGTGTGGTCGCCAACCAGCCGATGCAGTTCGCGGGCATCCTGGACATCAAGGCCTCGGAGAAGGCCGCCCGGTTCGTGCGGACCTGCGACGCGTTCAACGTCCCGGTGCTCACCTTCGTGGACGTGCCCGGCTTCCTGCCCGGCACCGACCAGGAGTGGGACGGCATCATCCGGCGCGGCGCCAAGCTGATCTACGCGTACGCGGAGGCCACGGTCCCGCTGATCACGGTCATCACGCGCAAGGCGTTCGGCGGCGCGTACGACGTCATGGGCTCCAAGCACCTGGGCGCGGACCTCAACCTGGCCTGGCCGACCGCGCAGATCGCCGTGATGGGCGCACAGGGCGCGGTCAACATCCTGCACCGCCGCACGCTGGCCGCGATCGAGGACCCGGCGGCGCAGGACGCGCGACGCCAGGAGCTGATCCAGGAGTACGAGGACACCCTGCTCAACCCGTACGTCGCGGCCGAGCGCGGCTATGTCGACGCGGTGATCACGCCGTCCGAGACGCGCCGGCACATCGTCCGCGGGCTGCGCACGCTGCGCAACAAGCGCGAGTCGCTGCCGCCGAAGAAGCACGGCAACATCCCGCTCTGACCGGCGGAACCAGCAGCAGCGAGCGGAACCGGCGAAGGGAGCCGTTCTTCATGATCAAGGTCGTACGGGGCAATCCCACCCCTGAGGAGCTGGCCGCCGCCGTGGCGGTGGTACAGGCCCGCGCGGTGGCCGCCGCCGCCATCGCGCCCGGCGAGGCGGACCGCGGCACCGAGTGGTCGGACCCCGCGTCCACCGTTCCGGCGCGGTCGCGGATGCCGCATCCGGGGCCGCGGGCCTGGCGGACGAGTTACTGGCCGCACTGACCGGCTGACACCGGGTGGCCGCCGGGGCCGCCAGGTCGGTGCATGATGCACTGACTAGTCCTTTGCACCGTGGCGCCTGAGTACGCGTACTCAGGCGCCACGGCCGTTCCCGGGCCCAGGATCGGTACATGCTGTGGTCAGATCCGCCCGACGAACCTCCTGAGGAGCTGCGCGACGTGCAGGCGAAGCTCCGCCGGATGGGCGTGGTGCTGGCCGTGGCCGCGGTGGTGCTGATGGTCCTGCTCTCGGGGAGATAGCCGCTCCCGCACACCCGAAGATCATCGTTCCCGTACCCGGAGAGGCAACGCTCACAGTTCCCTTCCGCAACCGTGTCCCCCGAAATCGCTTCTTCCTCTTTTGAGAGCGCAATTCGGGCGTCCGGCCGCCCGGACGGAAGCCGGACGGGAGTGGGAGAACGATGAACAGGCCGCTGAGGCATATAGCCGTGTTCTGCGGGGTGCTGGTGCTGGCCCTGCTGGCCCGCGTGACATGGGTCCAGTTCGTCCAGGGCGAGAAGCTCGCCAACGACCCGAACAACCGGCGCGTCAAGATCGAGGCGTTCTCCTACCCGCGCGGCAACATCATCGTCGGCGGCAAGCCGGTCACCGGCTCGGCGGCGACGCCCGGTGACTTCAAGTACAAGCGGACGTACAAGAACGGCCCGATGTACGCACCGATCACCGGCTTCGCCTCCCAGGCCCAGGGGACGACGTTCCTGGAGGGCATCTACAACAAGGTGCTCAGCGGCAAGGACGACCGGCTCGCCCTCAAGAACGCCAAGGACATCCTCACCGGCGAGAAGCCGCGCGGCGGCGACGTGATCACCACCATCGACCCCGCGGCGCAGAAGGCCGCGTACAAGGGCCTGACCGACCTCGACGCCAAGGGCGCGGTGGTCGCGCTCGACCCGCGCGACGGCCGGGTGCTCGCGCTCGCCTCCACCCCCTCCTACGACCCCTCGCTCTTCACCGGCATCTCCAACGCCGAGGGCAAGAAGTTCAAGGCGCTGGACGACGACAAGTCCAAGCCGCTGAGCAACCGGGCGCTGCGCGAGACCTACGCCCCCGGCTCCACCTTCAAGATCCTCACCGCGGCGGCGGCCCTGGAGCACGGCGTGGTCAGCGACATCAACGCCTCGTCGGGGGCGCCCGCCCCCTACCAGCTGCCGCAGAGCACCACGAAGGTCGGGAACGACGTCGCGGGCGCGCCCTGCGACAAGGCCTCGCTGAAGACCGGCATGCAGTGGTCGTGCAACAACGTCTTCCTCGACGCCGCGCTGAAGGTCGGCAAGGACAAGATGCGCGAGACCGCCGAGAAGTTCGGCTTCAACGCCAACGTCTACGACGAGGACCTCGGGGACCTGCTGGCCACCAAGAGCCTCTACCCGGACAAGCTCGACAAGCCGCAGACCGCGCTGACCGGTATGGGCCAGGGCAGCCTGACCAGCACGCCGATGCAGATGGCGATGGTGGCCGCCGGCCTCGCCAACGACGGCAAGGTGATGATGCCGCACCTGGTCGACGAGGTGCGCGGCTCCGACCTGTCGACGATCGAGAAGACCAAGCCCAAGATGATGTCCCAGGCCGTCTCCGCCGGCACCGCGAAGAAGGTGCAGGAGATGATGGAGTACACCGTCAACGAGGGCACCGCCGACAAGGCCGCGATCGACGGGGTGACCGTCGGCGGCAAGACCGGCACCGCCCAGCACGGCGCGAACGTCCACGACGAGCGCCCCTACGCCTGGTTCGTCTCCTACGCCAAGCAGAGCGACGGCAGCTCCCCGGTGGCGGTCGCCGTCTTCGTCGACCCCAAGGACATGAACATCCCCCGCGAGGAGATCGCCGGCGGCAAGCTGGGCGGGCCGATCGCGAAGTCGGTCATGGAGGCGGTGCTCAAGAAGTAGTCCGGGCGGCGACCCGGCGCCCGGGGCTCCGTACGATGGCGGGCATGACCGAAGAGTCCCGCCCCCGCCGTCTCGTCCTCGCCTCCCAGTCCCCCGCCCGGCTGGGCCTGCTCCGGCAGGCCGGACTGGCCCCCGAGGTCATCGTCAGCGGCGTCGACGAGGAGGCGCTCACCGCGGACACCCCCGGTGAGCTGGCCCGGGTGCTGGCCGAGGCGAAGGCCGAGGTGGTCGCCGCCCGCCCGGAGGCCGCCGGTGCCCTGGTCGTCGGCTGCGACTCGGTGCTGGAGCTGGACGGGCGGGCACTCGGCAAGCCCGCCGACGCCGAGGACGCCACCGCCCGCTGGAAGTCCATGCGCGGCCGCTCCGGCGTCCTGCAGACCGGCCACTGCGTCATCGACACCGCGACCGGCCGCCGGGTGTCCGCCACCGCCTCGACCACGGTCCGCTTCGGCGAGCCGACCGACGAGGAGATCGCCGCCTACGTCGCGAGCGGCGAACCGCTGTTCGTCGCGGGCGCCTTCACCCTCGACGGCCGCTCCGCCCCCTTCATCGACGGCATCGACGGCGACCCCGGCAACGTCATCGGGCTCTCCCTGCCGCTGCTGCGCCGGCTGCTCGCCGGCCTGGACGTCGCGATCACCGAGCTGTGGACCTGAGCGGCGGCCCCGGCGCCGGACGGGCGGAAAGCAGCCACCGGCGGTAAAAGGCGGGAACGCGCGGACGTCCGCCGCCTACGCTGCCCGTATGGCAACAGTCGTCGAGCTGATCAGCTACCCCGTCAAGGGCTGCGCCGGTGTCCCGGCGGCCGAGGCGGAACTCACCCCGGCCGGCCTCGCCCACGACCGCACCTTCCTGGTCGTCGGCCCCGGCGGCGTCTTCCGGAGCCAGCGCACGGACCCCCGGCTGGCGGTGATCCGCCCGGAGGTCGGCGCCGACGGGGCCCACCTCACCCTGCACGCGCCGGACCGGGACCCGTTCCAGCTGGACGTCGACCTCGGCACCGGCTCGTCGGCCCGGTCCGAGGTCGAGATGTTCGGCACGCCGTACCGCGCCGTGGACCAGGGGGACGGGGTGGCCGGGTGGCTGTCCGGGGCGCTGGGCGCGGAGAGCCGGCTGGTGCGGGTACCGCCGGAGCACGGCCGGGTCACCGACGGGCTCACCCCCGGCACCTCCGGCTTCGCCGACAGCAGCGCCGTGCACGTCCTCTCGCTGGCCTCCTTCGACGACCTCAACCGCCGGATCGCCGCGGCCGGCCGCACACCGGTCCCGATGGCACGGTTCCGGCCCAACTTCGTGGTGGGCGGCTGGGACACCCCGCAGACCGAGGACCGGGCGCGGCGGATCACGGTCGGCGGCGGCGCGCTGGGGTTCACCAAGCTCGCCGTCCGCTGCGCGGTCACCCTCGTCGACCAGCAAACCGGCGGCAAGGCCGGGCCCGAGCCGCTGCGCACGCTCGCCGCCTACCGCCGGGTGCCCGAGGGCGGGGTGGCGTTCGGCTCGAAGTTCTCGGTGCTGGCCACCGGAAAGGTGTCGGTGGGCGACGCATTCGAGGTCACCGAGTGGGGAACCGATTGATCCGGAACGCGTCGATCGCCCCGATCGGCACCGTCATGAGGAGCCCGCGCCATGCCGAAGATCCTGCTCATCGCCGGTGACGCCACCGAGGACCTGGAGTTCTTCTACCCCTACCAGCGGCTCCTGGAGGAGGGGTACGAGCCCCGCGTCGCGGCCCTCTCCCGCAAGAAGCTGCGGTTCGTCGTCCATGACTTCGTCGACAACTTCGACACCTACGTGGAGCGCGAGGGCCACTCCTGGCCCTCCGACCTCGCCCTGTCCGAGGTCGACCCGGCCGAGTACGCGGCGCTGGTGCTCCCCGGCGGCCGGGCACCCGAGTACCTCCGCAACGACGCCGCCTTCCGGCGCGTCGTCACCCACTTCTTCGACGCCGACAAGCCCGTCGCCCACATCTGCCACGCGGCCCTCTCCCTGGCCCCGCTGGGCGTCCTCAAGGACCGCCGCACCGCCGCCTACCCCGCCTGCGCACCGGACGTCGAACTGGCCGGCGGCACCTTCGTCGACGGCGCCGCGGTGGTCGACGGCAAGCTCGTCTCGGCCCGCGCCTGGCCCGACCACCCCGAGTGGATGCGCGCCTTCCTGGAGGTGCTGCGGGAGCATGCGCCGGTGAAGTAGGAGGCGGGCGGCGGACGGGGCGTCAGAACACCGGCAGGGCGTAGAGCGAGTCGTCGTTCATGGCGAACACGCGGTTGCCGTCGGCCACCAGCCACTGGCGGTCGGCCTCGCCCAGGCCGTACTCCACGACCCGGTCGCCGTCCTCCGCGCTCGCCGCGTTGACGCGGTATTCGCCGTACTCCTCACCTTCGATCGTCCAGAGGCCGTTCCCCTGCACGACCACGGGCGTGTGGACGTTGGAACTCGGCTTCAGGTCCATGACCTTGCTGCCGTCGCGGGGACTCCACTTGTCGGGGAAGAAGGTCTCGTCGTCGGCGTAGCCCTGGTGCGTGGCGTACAGGGCGTCCGCGGTGGCGGTCACCGGGCCCCACTTGACGATCGGTGGTTTCTCCCGCTCCAGCGCGTGCGCCAGTGCCCGCTTCCTGACCGTCCACCGTTCCTTGCCGTCAGTGATCCTGCGGGCCGTCATCGACAGGCCGTTGAGGTAGACGGTGTCGCCGTGGAAAGCCGGGCGGATGAAGTTGTCGGACTGGTCGCGCAGATCCCATACGTGGCGGCCGTTGGCGGTGTCGACGGCGAGCACGTTGCCGTCCCGAGTGCCCACGACCAGGCGGCCGTGGGCGGCGATGCCGGGTGGGAGGATCTTGGTGCGGAACGGCTTGTCGATCGGCGCGGTCCAGCGGACCTTGGCATCGGAGCGGCCGACGGCGCGCAGCCGCTTGTCCTTGGTCACCAGGTAGACGGCTTCGTCGTCCACGGCCAGCAGCTTCTCGGCCCCGACGTCGGCGGTCCACCGGCGCTCCCCCGTGGAGGGGACGAAGGTGCGCAGCGTCCCCTTGCCATCGACGGCGACGACCAGGCGGTCCGAGAGGGAGAGGAAGCGCCCGGCTCCCTTGATCTCGGCGGCGGCCCAACGCCGTTTTCCGTCCACGACGTTGTGGGCGGCGATCCCGCCGCCGCGGGTACCGAAGACGACGACGTCCCGGACGGGCAGGGGTGCGGGGGTGTCCTCGGCGAGGATGTGCACCGCCCACAGCTCCTTCAGCGTCCCGCCGACGATGAAGTCCCCGTCGTCCGCGTTGAGCAGGTGCGCCGTGGGCTTCCTGGCGGCGGGCGGGTAGGCGAAGAGGTCGACCTTCTTCTTGGGCGGCTTCGGGGGCCGCGGCCACCAGGCGGCGGCCGCCCCGCCGCCCGCGGTGAGCACCACTCCGCCCGCGGCGAGGCCGGTGAGCAGCCGGCGGCGGGAGACCTGTCCGGAGGGCGTCGCTCCGTCGGCCGCGGTGGTCAGCTCGTGGATGCTGCTCTCCCGCTCCTTGATCGCCTGGCTCACCGGGCCGCGCCGCCAGGCCCGTCCGGCGCCGCGCGGTGGCGCGAAGGCCGCGGCGATCTGCGCGGGCGTGGGGCGGACGGCCGGGTCCTTGGCCAGGAGGGGCAGGACAAGCGGGCGCAGCGCCTCCGGGACGCCGGTCAGATCGGGCTCGTCGTGGACCACCTTGTACTGGAGGGCGGCGATGTGACCGCCGTCGAAGGCCCGCCGTCCACTGGCCGCGTGGACCAGGACGGCGCCCAGCGAGAAGACGTCGGCGGGCGCCGCGACCCGGCGGCCCAGGACCTGTTCGGGGGCGCCGTAGCCGGGGGTGACCGGGACCTGTCCGGTGGTGGTGAGGGTCAGGCCGTGTTCGGGACGGGCGATGCCGAAGTCGATGACGCGCGGACCGTCCGAGGTCAGCACGATGTTCGGCGGTTTGAGGTCGCGGTGGATCAGGCCGGTGGCATGGATGTCCGCGAGGGTGTGCGCGAGCGACGCGGCGAGGGCGCGTACGGCGGGCTCGTCGAAGGGACCGTACGTCTCCACGGCCTCGTCGAGGGGCGGACCGGCCAGGAACTCGGTGGCGATCCACGGGCGTCCGGCCTCGGTGTCCGTGCCCAGCACCCGGGCCACGCCCTTGCTGGCCACGGCGGTCGCCGCCTGCGCCTCCCGGACGAAACGGCGGGCGAGGTTCTCCTCGCCGGTGAGTTCGGGCCGCAGGACCTTGACCGCGGCGACGGTGCCTCCGGCGTCCTGGCCGACATAGACCTTGCCCATGCCGCCCTCACCGAGCACGCCGAGCAGGCGGTACGGACCGAGGCGGAGCGGGTCGCCGGTGCCGAGCGGTTTCATGGGTGGTGTCCTTCGGGCGAGTTCGCGGCCGGGGGGCCTCGGGCAGGGGGTCAGCGGAGCGGGAAGCCCGCGAGGAAGTCGGGCCCGGAGGCGATGACCATCCGGCTCTTCTCATGGGCGAGGAACTTCGTTCCGGTGGTCTTGTACAGCTGCTCGGTGGTGTGCGAGCTGAGGCCGACGGCCCGGAGGTACTTGCCGGTGAAGCTGTACGAGTAGGCGTACGCGGAGCCGATCACGGGCCGGACGAGGTGGTCCGCCGACCTGCCCTCCTCGCTCCTCTCCGTCCACCGCGGCTTCCCGCCGCCGGGGTCGAACGCGACCACGCCGAGGTCCTCCTCCACCGCGTACAGCACACCGTCCTTGAGGGCCGGCGGTCCGTACGTCTTCCCGGGGCGGGTGCCGGAGGTGTCCCACACCTGGCCGCCGTCGCTCAGCCGCAGCGCCCGCAACGGGCCGTAGCCGAGGTAGAGATGCCTGTCATCGGTCGTCAGCGGGTCCCGTACGAGCCGCCGGTCGGCGCCCTTCCACGGCTTGTCCCAGGTGACCTTCCCGGTGCGGAGGTCGCGGGCGACGATCCGGACCGAGGCGTCGTTCATCTGCTGGAGGGTCACCAGGAGGCGGCCGGTGACCTTGGCGGTCAGGACGTGGTTCTCGTTGCTCTCGGCGGAGTGGAACGGCAGGGGGTCACTCCACTTCCGGCTCCCGTCGGTGAGGTCGAGTGCCACCACGGACCAACGGACCTGGCGTTCGTACTTCTTGGGCTTGCCCTGGGAGACCGCCAGACAGGCCGTGTCGTCGGCGACGGCCAGCAGCCGGCCGGTGAAGCCGTAGTCCTGGTCGTCCGACACCGGGGCGAGGCGGCGGCCCTCCTTGCCCGTCGTCAGATCGACGCGGGCGAGGTACCACGAGCCGGGCTCCCCTGCGCCGGCCCTCACGACCCGGTAGACGTGGGTGCCGTCCGAGGCGGTCTGCCAGCTGTCGTCCCAGGACAGCGGAAAGGTCCACCGGGTCTCCCCCGACCGCGCGTCCACCCCGCGCGCCTCGGCATCGGACACCATGACGACCTGGTCGCCGGCGACCATCGGCACGTCGGGGTTCTGGTCGTCGTCGGGGCCGCTGATCTGCTTCTGCCACACCGAGTCCATCTTTTTCTTCTTCAGCGCGCTGACGCTCGGCCCCGGCTCCGGCTCGGTGTACCCGGGCCCGGTGGCGGACCCCGGCGCCGACCGCTCCCGCCCCAGCCACGCCCACACCCCCGCCCCGGCGCCCGCGACGCCGAGCACCGAGCCGGCGCCCGCCAGCAGCAGCCCCCGGCGGGACAGCCCGCGGGCGGCCGGGGCCTCGGTGGACGGCACGGTCGCCGGCTCGTCGGGCGGTGCGGGCAGCCGCTGCGGCACGACCTGCCAGACCTCGCCCGCCCGCCGTCCGATCTCGGCGAGCACCGCGTCCGGCAGATGGTCGGCGAACTCCCCGCCACCGTCGTGGAGTCCGGCGGCCAGCCCGGCGGTGGACGGGCGCTCGGCGGGGTCCTTGGCCAGCGCGCGGGACAGCACCGGGACGAGGGCGGCCGGGACGCCTCCGAGGTCGGGCTCGCTGTAGCGCACCCGGTAGAGGAGGTCGGCGGGCTGTCCGTCGCCGAACGGACCGTGGCCGGTGGCGGCGAAGACCAGGACCCCGGCGAGCGCGAAGACGTCCCCGGCCGGGGTGTGCTCCTGCCCGGTGGCCTGCTCCGGCGACATGAACGCGGGGGTGCCGACCGCGGCGCCGGTGTGCGTCAGCCGGGCGTCGCCGAGGGCGCGGGCGATACCGAAGTCGATGACCTTCGGGCCGTGCGCCGTGACCATGATGTTCGACGGCTTGAGGTCACGGTGCACGACGTCCGAGTGGTGGAGCTGGCCGAGCGCCGCGCACAGCGCCGCCCCCAGGGCACGCACCGAGGCCTCCGGCAGCGGACCGGCCTGCCCCACCGCGTCGTCGAGGGGCGGGCCGAGGACGTACTCGGTGGCCATCCAGGGGGTGTCGGCGAGCGGATCGGCGTCGACGACCTGGGCGCCGTACCGGCCGCCGATCACCCGGGCGGCATCCGCCTCCAGCCGGAACCGGGTGCGGAACTCGGTGGTGGTGGCGATCCGGGCGTGCATCGTCTTGAGCGCCACGGTCCGGCCGCCCGGGGAGCGGGCGAGGTAGACGGTGCCCATACCGCCGCTGCCCAGCCGGGCGATGAGGCGGTACGGGCCCAGGCCGGGCGGGTCGTCATGGGCGAGAGGGAACGGCATGGCGGGTCAGTCCTGTGGGGCGGGCGGAACCGGGAGGGCGGCGGCGAGCAGCCCGGCCGACTGGCGGGCGAGGGCCGCGATGATCCGGCCGGGCAGCCAGCCGGGGCCGAGCAGCGCGGCGGCGCGGCCGGCCGGGCCTCCGTCGGCGTCGGGCAGCGTGGCGGAGTGCGGCGGTCCGGAGGCCGGGGCGGGCGGCGCGGGGGGCGGGCCGCCCGCATCGAGGACATCGAGCAGTTCGGCGGGGCGCGGCCGGGCCGCCGGGTCCCGGGACAGGCAGGCGGTGACGACGGACCGCAGGGCGGCCGGGACCTCTTCGCGCTCCGGCACGGTGTACCCGGTCGCGGCGTAGGCGAGCGTCGCGCCGAGCGCGTAGACGTCGCCCGCCGGATGCGGCCTGCCGCCGGTGGCCTGCTCCGGCGGCAGGCTTCCCGACTCCAGGCCCGGCAGCCCGGAGCGCGGGGCGCCGTCCCCGGCGGCGGCCCGTACCGCCCCGAAGCAGGTCAGCCGGGGCCCGTCGGCCGCCAGCAGCACCGCGGCCGGCGACACCCCGGCATGGGCCAGGCCCTGCCCGTGCCCGATCACCAGGGTCTCGACGAGGGCCGCGCCCAGGGCCCGTACGGTGCGCTCGGGCAGCGGGCCGCCGTGCACGGTGAGCACGGCGGGCAGCGGCAGCACCGGCACGTATGGGCGGGCGTGCCAGGGGTCGTCACCGGCCGCGGCGACCTCGGCGGCCGGTGACGACCAGGGGCCGAGCAGATAGCGCGAGTCCTCCGCCTCGGCCATGAACCGGCCGGGGTCGCCGCCCGGCAGCGGCACGCCGATCAGGACCGTACGGTCGCCGTCCGCGCTCCGCCCGATGAACCGCCGCTCCGGCACGGGTATGCCGGACGCTTCGTCATCCAGCTCCCGCAACACCGTGTAGGGCCCGATCGCGCTCCCGCGCGCACGGCCCTGCGCACCCGCAGCCGATGCAGGCATGCCCCGTCCCCCGTCCTCCGACATCGCGCGAAGAGCCTACCCGGGCGTGTCGCAGGACCTCCGGGGGCGTCGACTCGCCTCGGGACGCGGGGAGTTCGGGCCTGACGGGAGGGGTTCGGACCACGGCCGCCGGCCGGAGGCGGCGGGGCGGGTGAACGTGAATCTGGCGGACATGGCTCAGGCAGATGTAGATCAGGCAGACGTGGATCAGGCGGATGTGGATCAGGCCGACACGGAGCAGCCGGACGTGGCTCAGGCGGACGTCGGGGCCACCGGCGGTGCGCCGTTCGGGGGGTTTTCCGCGTTTCCGTGCGCATCCCCCGTAAGGCCCTCGCCGTACGCCATCAGCGTCAGCACCAGCAGCCCCAGCACGACCATCATCGCGACGAAGGCGACCCAGCCGACCAGCCCGACGGCGAAGGCGCCGAGCATCCCGTGCACCACCGCGCAGCTGATGAGGGCGATCCGGGTGAAGCCGCCGGGGGCGCGGTCGCGCAGGGCGCTGCGGAGCAGGACACCGGCACAGAACAGCAGGTAGAGACCGAAGACGATGCCGCCGATCCAGGAGCCGGCGGACATCGCGCGGGGCTGCAGGCCGGCCAGCGACATCTGCTGCCGGTCGACGACGATGCTCAGAATCCAGTTGAGCAGCACGATCCCGAACGCCTCCAGGACCAGTACCACCGCCGCCGCCAAGGCCACCGGCCGTCGTGCCACCCTCACCCCGTCCACCCACTTCCGCCGTTCGCCCTGCCCGGTGCGCCATGCGGGCGCCTGTCGCCACCGTGACCCCTGTTACCCATGGGTACGGGTAGGCATCGGGCACGCTACTGGGGGTCCCCCCTGCTCGTGAAGGGGTTGGCGGAGGGTAATAGCGGGGGCAGGGGTGGTGCGCGGGTGGGTGCGGCCGACCGCGGACGATGGGGCCGGCGGCGCGCCGACGGACGGAGCCGACCGCAAAGATTCCTTCGCCCATTCGTAGGGACTCCACAAAGAATTGACGATCCGCTGGACGACCGAAGTCCGAGACCTAGGCCACACCGGGTCCTGAGCCGGAGCCCGTGAATCCGGGCCTACCCTGGGACACCAGGGGACTTCGCTCCCTCACTGGCGCCCCGGGCACACTCCGTGTGGGCAAGCTCACCCCAGGGAACGGGTCGGCACGCGGTGTCGCCAGTCCCTAAAATCGCGGCATCCAATAGATGCGGCGAAGCGCCAAGGAAGGACCCATCGTGCGCAAGGTGCTCATCGCCAACCGTGGCGAAATCGCTGTTCGCGTTGCCCGTGCATGCCGGGACGCGGGGATCGGCAGCGTAGCCGTCTACGCCGACCCCGACCGGGACGCGCTGCACGTACGCGCGGCAGACGAGGCGTACGCCTTGGGCGGTGACACTCCTGCCAGCAGTTACCTGGACATCGCCAAGGTCCTGGCGGCCGCCGCCGATTCGGGCGCGGACGCCATCCACCCCGGGTACGGCTTCCTGTCGGAGAACGCCGAGTTCGCGCAGGCCGTCCTGGACGCCGGGCTGACCTGGATCGGCCCGCCCCCGCAGGCCATCCGTGACCTCGGTGACAAGGTCGCCGCGCGGCACATCGCCCAGCGCGCCGGTGCGCCGCTGGTCGCCGGCACGCCCGACCCGGTATCCGGCTCGGAGGAGGTCGTGGCCTTCGCCAAGGAGCACGGCCTGCCCATCGCGATCAAGGCGGCCTTCGGCGGCGGCGGCCGCGGCCTGAAGGTGGCCCGGACGCTCGAAGAGGTTCCGGAGCTGTACGACTCCGCGGTGCGCGAGGCGGTCGCCGCCTTCGGTCGCGGCGAGTGCTTCGTCGAGCGCTACCTGGACCGTCCCCGGCACGTGGAGACCCAGTGCCTGGCCGACAAGCACGGCAACGTGGTCGTGGTCTCGACCCGTGACTGCTCGCTCCAGCGCCGCCACCAGAAGCTGGTGGAGGAGGCCCCGGCCCCGTTCCTGACGGCCGAGCAGAACGCCGAGCTGTACCGCGCGTCCAAGGCCATCATCAAGGAGGCCGGCTACGAGGGCGCGGGCACCTGCGAGTTCCTCGTCGGGCAGGACGGCACGATCTCCTTCCTGGAGGTCAACACCCGGCTTCAGGTCGAACACCCGGTCACCGAGGAGGTCACCGGCCTCGACCTGGTCCGTGAGATGTTCCGGATCGCCGACGGCGAGAAGCTCGGCTACGACGACCCGGAGGTCCGCGGCCACTCCTTCGAGTTCCGGATCAACGGCGAGGACCCGGGCCGCAACTTCCTCCCGGCGCCCGGCACGGTCACCCGCTTCGACGCGCCGGCCGGTCCCGGTGTCCGCCTGGACGCGGGCGTGGAGTCCGGCAGCGTCATCGGCCCGGCCTGGGACTCCCTGCTGGCCAAGCTGGTCGTCACCGGCGCCACGCGTCAGCAGGCCCTCCAGCGCGCAGCACGTGCGCTGGCGGAGTTCACCGTCGAGGGCATGGCCACCGCCATCCCCTTCCACCGCACGGTGGTCCAGGACCCGGCGTTCGCCCCCGAACTCACCGGCTCCGCCGACCCGTTCACGGTCCACACCCGCTGGATCGAGACCGAGTTCGTCAACGAGATCCCGCCGTTCGCCGCCCCCGGCGCGGACGAGGCCGAGGCCGACACCCGCGAGACGGTCGTCGTCGAGGTCGGCGGCAAGCGCCTGGAGGTCTCGCTGCCGTCCTCGCTGGGCATGCCGCTGGCCCGGGCCGCGGTCGCCGGCGGTGCCAAGCCGAAGCGGAAGGCCGCCAAGAAGTCCGGCGGCGCCGCCTCCGGCGACGCGCTCGCCTCCCCGATGCAGGGCACCATCGTCAAGGTCGCCGTCGAGGAGGGCCAGCAGGTCACCGAGGGTGAGCTGGTCGTCGTCCTGGAGGCGATGAAGATGGAGCAGCCGCTCAACGCCCACCGCTCCGGCACCATCAAGGGCCTGACCGCCGAGGTCGGCGCGGCCCTCACCTCCGGCGCGGTGATCTGCGAGATCAAGGACTGACGCGAGACCGCTCCGCCAGACGGACGAGGGGCTCCCGGCGTATGCCGCCGGGAGCCCCTCGTGTCGTCCGGTCGCGCTACGAGTTCCCCACCACGTCCTCCGGGAAGCTCAGCGACCTGCCCATCCACTCCAGCGCGGCGGGCAGTTCGCGGCGCCAGGTGGCGAAGTTGTGGCTGCCGTGGCCGAGGACGACGGAGTCCGCCTTCATCGGCGGCCTGACGGCGGCGAGGAACTCCCGGGCCGCCGGATAGTTCTTCTCACCGGTACGGCTGGTGCCCACCAGGACGCTGACCCGGGGCGCGGGCAGATGCCGCAGCCGCCACATCAGATCGTGCTCCTGGCGGCGGCGCACCCGGTCGCGGCCCTCGCCGAAGAGGTTGCCGGTCGTGGCGTCGTTGCTGACCCGGTAGTCGGGCGACAGGGCGGCCGCCGCGGTGTACGTACGGTCGTGCCGCATGGCGAGCTGGAGGGCGCAGCTGCCGCCCGAGGAGTAGCCCAGCAGGCCCCAGCCGCCGGGGTCGTGGCCGACGCGGTAGTGCGACCGGAGCGCCTCCGGCACATCGCGGGCGAAGAAGGTCTCGGCCTGCGGCCCGCCCGGCACATCGACGCACTGGGTGTCGCGGGGCGGGGCGATGGTGGGCCGCAGCATCACGATGACCGTCGGCTGCATCTTGCCGGCCCGGATCAGCCGCCCGGCGGTCTGCGGCAGCCGCAGATGCTGGCCCAGCAGGAAGGTGCCGCCGGGGTAGCCGCTGAGCGCGACGACGACCGGGAACCGCTGGCGGGCGAACTGGGGCTGGAAGTACTGCGGCGGCAGATAGACGTACGCCGGGTTCACCGCCCGGGTCCGCTTCCCGACGAGCCGTACGGTCTCGACCTTGCCGTGCTGCTCCGGCGCCCCCTTCGGCAGCCCGTGCACCTTGTCCAGGCCCTCCGGCCCCGAGGGCTGGACGAGCCCCTTCGACGGGTCGCCGACGGGTCCGGCCGCCCCCTGGCCGCCCCATTTGCCGACGGCGGCCGGCGCGTCGTCGTACAGCCCGAGCAGCTCGTGCCAGGACCCGTAGAACTGGAAGTTGGTGTTCACCACGAGGCCGAGCGCCGCCACGACGGCCAGCTGGGTCGCGACGATCGAGCCGAGCCGCCCCAGCAGCGCCCGCGGCCCGCGCCCGGCGAACCGCGGCCAGAGCCAGAGCGTGAGGCCCACACAGACCACGGCGACCGCGATCATGGCGTACAACAGCGACCGGCTGGTCAGTCCCATGACGTTCTTCCCCAGATGTCCCGCGCCGCGCCCCCGTTCCCGGCGGTCCGGCACGGCGTCCTCCCGGGTCTCCGGAACACCCCGGAAGACCTCATTGCGCCTGGTTTGATGGCCCTTGGAGGCGCGGCGTTGCGGGTCCGGCGCGGTGTTCGGCCGCACGACCGCCGGGGGACGCCGGGACTTCATCCCCGGTCTGCCGGACGGCCACCGGGCGGGCACGACCGGACCGCCCGACCATTCGGAGGCACCATCCGATAAGCCTTGTCCACAGCACCGGGGCAGCCGCCGAGGACGCGATGGCATGCTGGAGCCACCGGGCCGGGACCGGCCGGGTCGAGGGAGGACGGCGATGGCGACCGAGACGGCTGGGCAGCCGCAGACGACGGGCCCGGCGGCGACCGCACCGGCGCAGGACATACGCCCCATGCGGGCCGACGCCCGCCGCAATTACGAACGGCTGCTGACCGAGGCCCGTACGGCCTTCACCGAGCACGGCACGGACACCTCGCTGGAGGACATCGCGCGCCGCGCCGGAGTCGGCATCGGCACGCTCTACCGCCACTTCCCCAACCGGACCGCCCTGATGGGCGCGGTCTTCCAGGGAGAGGTGGACGCCCTGCTCACCCAGGCCAGGGAGCTGGCCGACGCCCCGCAGCCGTGCGCCGCACTGGTCGAGTGGCTGCGCGCGATCATCACCCACGCCACCACCTACCGCGGGTTGTCGCGGGCGCTGATGACGGCCTCGGCGGACGACAGCTCGGGGATGGCGCGGTGCAGCGTGCCGATGCGGGAGGCCGGCGAGGCACTGCTCACCCGCGCCCAGCAGGCCGGTGCGGTGCGTCCGGACGTGAGCATCGGCGACCTGATGCAGTTGACCAACGGCATCGCGCTGGCCGCCGAGGAATCCCCGGACGACCCCCAGCTCGCCGACCGGCTGCTGACGCTCACCCTGCGCGGACTGAAGGGGGAGAACCGCTAGGACCTGTCGTCAAACTCCCGTCTGCCCCGCGGCGCCTGGTACGCACTCCCCCACGCCTAAAGGGCGCGGGGGGACCCCCATGCTGCGTTGTCGGGTTCGCCCCGATACACCCAGTATCGGGGCGAACCTCCGCCTTGCGATCGCACGCACCAGACGCCGCGGG
>NZ_JBSFJF010000056.1:0-45926 GCF_053597915.1 Streptomyces sp. NPDC001219
CCGAGGAAGACGACGTGGTCGCCGGCGTCGAGACGTTGGACGGTGCGGCACTGGAAGCGGGCGACCGCCAAAGCTTCACGAGCACAAGGCCTCCCACCCCAGGCGTGTGTTGCCGGATGCGGCCTGGTCGTGGTGCGCGGCCTGGGTCACCAGGCCGGTGAATTCCGTACCCACTTCGCGCGTCAGCGATCCGCTGACGCGCGCGTCAGGCGCCTCCCGCTGTCTGTGCGAGCAGCCATTCGAAGGCAGCAAGCCCGGCAGCCATGCCCGCCGGGAGGAGCGCCACCCCGAAGGGGACTGTGGCGCTGGCAACGCGTCGCGCGACGACAATGGCAAGCAGGGTCAGGACTGTCATTGCCGCTCCGACGGTCAAGATGGCCGACCAGGTGGGCATGGAGTGAGTTCCTCTGCGTCAGGGGGCGTGGTGAGTGCTCGGAGAGTGGGCGGTGGGTCCGGCCGCGCTCTTGGGTCCGGATGGCCGTCGACTCTCCACGGTAGGGCACACCGGTGACAGCTGAGCCAGCGGCGCGGAGCCGGTCGGCGCTGCCGGAGGTCCTGGCCGAACTTGCGGCAGCGCGGGCGGACGCGATGGACGCCGACACCGTCAACCGGGAACTGTCGGTCAGTCGCTCTTGACCACGCACACCGTGTCCAGGAACGGCTTGTCGGCCGGGCCCTTCGGGTAGTCCAGGACGGTGATGTCCTGGTGGGTGCACCCGCCGCTGCTGTGTGCGGCGGGGTTCATGCAGTGGTCGCGGGTGTGCTCGTGGGCCATCCACCGGCCCCGGTCGTAGCGGCGGGCTGGTCCTGCCCCGTCCGTCTCCCGGCGCGAGCGCGGCACCGACTCCTGCCGGCCGCGGATGGGCACCAGCCGCACCGTGCCTTCGTCGGTGATCCCCCGGCGCCGGTCCGCGCGGACCTTGACCGGCTTGCGCTTCTCCTGGGCGACGTCGACCACTCCCTTGCCCACCCGCTCCTGGGTGATCAGGTCCCAGCACGCGACGATCGCACGGGAGGCGAAGTCGGCCTCGCCCTCCTCGGCCTTGTCCTTCCTGGCGAGCACGTCCCCCGGCCGTCAGCCGCTCGATACCACCACCTCAACCATCCTGAAGTTATATGCGGTCAACAGATCTTCGCGGCGTAGGGGTGTGTGGTGCGGTATTGCTTGCCGCTCCCCTGAGTTGGCCACCGCCGCGTTCCCGGGCGATGCTTCACGCCGTGGTGCTACCAACGGATCTTGTTCGAGGCGACTGTCCGCGCCTCCTCCGCAGCCGCGGCCTTCGCGCTGCTGCCGCTGGCCACGGCACCCGCGCTCACGCCGCCAAGCCCCGAAAGCTTCTACATCCGCTGCAAAGCAGTTTGTGCGGTTTGAACAAAGCTCAAGACGGACTGCCAGAATGGCTCGTAGCACTTGTTGAACGTCTCGACGGCGCCCGGGCTTCCCTCGATCGCAGCCAAGAGCGCATCGTACGGAGGTGCGGTTGACCGTCGAAGCCCGTCCGCGGCGTCAGCTACTTCAATCGGCCCTTCCAACGTGACGATCCACACCGAGTGTCGCAATTTGCCGTACTCATTGCGAATCTGGAAGCGGAGGTCTCGCAGAGCGGGCATTTGCTCCTCCTGGCAGCCGGTCCGTTGAACATCGGACACCTGCCAGTACAGCTCGCCCATTCGCTGAGCGTGCTCGACGAGGTTGGCGTAAGCGGTGCGGCGCGTCTCGCGGAGCTTTTCGGTCCGCTGAGTATTCGCAGCGGAATCAGCTTGTATTCGGGCGGCCCGAGCCGTGCCTCGGCTTGTCACCCAACTGGCAAGAACGGCAGTGCCGCCGGTTAAGGACGCTATCCAGAGTGCGAGGTCAGCCATGTTCCTCAGTATCGTGGTTCACAAGGTACTGAGGAACATGGCAATGAAACTCCAGCCCGGTCGAAGCCTACGACCGATACAAGCAGGCAGGTCTGTTCCTGCGAAGCGGGGATGAGCCCCGTAAGGAACCGGGCGAGGTCGGCTGGGACATCTCGGTGGGCTCCACCATCGTGCGGCCCAACAACACGCGGCCAGCGCCCGGACCAAGCCTCCGTCGGCACCTGCATCAAAGGGGGCCGAGACGGCAGAACATCAGGGCGAAACGCCGTGCAGAGCCTGCTCACCCGGCAGGTGGAGGTGCAGGAGCTGGGGGACTGGGCCGCCCGCGGGGCGGTGCGTGCTGCGCCCATCGTCCCGGCCTGCCCTCGCAGGCCGGCGGCCCCTGAGTTGCAACCGAGCTCCATGGGCACGCCAGCCGGCCGTCCGTCCGTCACCGACGGCGATGACCCACCGGCCGCCTTCGCGTAGCAGCTGCAGACCCTCACTCACCAAGCCCCCGGCGACGACGTCGAGTGCGACGTCGGTGCCCCTCGGAGCGGTAGCGCGCATCTGTTCGGCGACGTCTCGTGCCCGATCGACGAGAACACCAGCAGGCCCTGGGGGGCGGCGCGTGCGTTCGGATGTCCGGTTGGTGGCCGACATCACGCGCTGGCTGTGCCGTGTACTCCTGGCCGGTGCAACCAGCTGCTCTCTCCTGGTGTGTTCCTCAAGTACCCAGGAGAGAGGACAACAGCCTTGACCACGCCCCCTGCCCCGGCCCCACCGACCGCCGCGCCGCGGCCCGGCTACCGAGACCGGTTACGGGCCCGCTATGCCACCGCCGCCGAGGAGCGCATCGACAAGGCGAGAGCCGCCGCTGTCGAACTCGGGCACACCGGCCCGGTGCCGTGGGACGACCTCCGCGCCGCCTACACTCGGCCGTCTCGTACCCCGTGGAAGTCATGCCGGATGCTCCTGGCCGGATCCTTCGGCGCGGCCCTGATGATGGCGCTCGTGGTGGGCTTTCTCGCCATGGTCACGCTGGCCCTGGAAGCCGAGCAGAAGAGGGAGGCCACCGCGGCAGCCAAGAAGGCACAGGTAGCGCCGTTGGCGAGCGAGGAGAAGAAGAAGGCCGACCGGGCCCTGGCAAAGGGTGGGGGGAAGGCCGCGGCGGTGGGGTTCGTTGTGACCTTCGCCTGTTCCTCCTGTCGCCGAATGTCGGAGAAGCGGGAGGGGCTGCGCAAGGGGTACGTCAAGGACGGCGATCAGGTGGTGACCGAAGCCCTGGACGCGCTCCCATCCCTTGCTGCTCTCGCCTCCGCTCCAGCGGGCCGTACGCGGACCGAAGCGTTGACCGACGTGCACGAGAAGGTCTCGGAACTGATGATTGCGGTGAGGAACAGCGCGGAAGCCGCTGCGGGGCTGCGGGCCAAATACGCGGCTGACCAAAGGCGTCTGCGTGAGCACGGGCAGAAGGTCCGCACCGCGTTCGCCGACAAGCTCAGCGAACTTGTCGAGGACCGGGAGCGGGCGGCCCGCGAGCTCGGCGCAATGGCGCTCACCGTGGCGGCCCGTCAGGCTCAAGCGGCATTCGGGGCGCTCCTCGATGCGGAGGCTCTGCCCGCCGAGCCGGGCCCGGAGGTAGAGGACGTGAAGGGGCTCGGCGGGGTGTTCGCAATCGCCGGTGTTGCAACTGCGGCCTCCCTCGTCATCGCGCCAGCAGCCGGGGCGGAGGGGGCAGGGCTGCTGTTCATCCCCCTCACGGTGTTCACTCTGGCCGCCTTCCTGTCGGCGGCCTACACGCGCAAGCTCCACCAGCTGGGACGGGTGGTCGCGTTGTTCAGCCGCAGGGGCCCCGGCGCCGGCGGGGCCTTGTAGCCCTGCGACGCAGCCGGCTGACGTACGAGCGCTGCGGCGGGCACGGTGCCCAGGACCGATGGCCGCCGCCTCGGACGCCTGTCGTCGGCTTCCCCCACGCGGACGGCAGCTCCCTCCGCCGCCACCATGGGCGGACTCCCGCACCAGGCCGCCCGAGGCCCTGGTCGGAGGTGGGCGGTCGCTCGTCCGCCCACTTCTGCAACCCCACAAGGGCGGTCCCCGCAGAGCCACGCGCCCTTGGCCACGCCCCCACGCCCCTCCCCTGCCGCCATCGACCAACTCGCCGCGCCGGGCGCCGTCGAGGCACGCCAGGCAGGGCCGCCGGACGTTCCTCAAAAGCTGGTCGGTCCCCGTGCTCTCGCCGGAACACCCACAGAGGCCACGGAGCCCACAACGGGTCTCCAGCGCCCGTGCTTGGCGTCTTTTTGCTCTTGCCTCCGTGAGGCATGGGCGGCCACTGTGTATGGCTCGCATCGGAGGGAGCGAACGCATGAGCAATCAGCGAAGGCTCGAAGGGCGCAGTGAACTGCTTGTGGCGGTCGAGGTGCTGTCCGGCGTCCACGATCGCAACGACGCGAGCATGTCCGACCCGCCACCGGACGCCACAGGCGACACCCAGCCCGACGGTGACGGCCTCAACCACCCCGCCGGTTAACCGCCCAGCCGCGGGCCGTTCGGCAACCGCCGCACGGCCCGTCGCTCGTGACCCGGCACACATAGAGGAGCGCTGTGGAGCACCGGCTTATCCGTGAGGTCGAGGAAGCGCTGGGGTGGAGCGGCCCCGAGCCGCTGGGCGAGCAGTTCGCCCGCGGGAGTATCGCTCACCCGGATGTGCTGGAGCGGTTGCTCACACCCAACCGGCTGCTCGACATGGTGATGCGCCGGAGCCTGACGAATCCGCAGTTCCGCTGTTTCCGCGGGGGTGAGGAACTGCATCCTCGCGCGTATTTCAGCCAGGACGTCAACCGCAGAGGCCAGAGCATCCGCATGGTCAACATGCGCCGCCTGGGGCACCTCCTGGCGGGCGGCGCCACGCTGGTACTCGACCAGGCAAACGTCTTCGACCCGACCATGGAGGTCGCCTGCCGGGCCATGCAGTGGTGGTCTCGCGAACGGGTCCAGGTCAACGTCTACCTCACTACCAATGACGCCTCGGGCTTCGACCTTCACTGGGATGACCACGACGTCCTGGTGATCCAGCTCGCCGGTGAAAAGGAGTGGGAGGTGCGCGGAGCCTCCCGGCCGGTGCCGATGTTCCGTGACGCCGCCCGCAACGACGAGCCCAGCCAGGAGAGCATCTGGGCCGGCATCATGAAGACCGGGGACGTCATGCACATCCCCCGCGGCTACTGGCACCAGGCCACCCGCAACGGACGCGGCACCGGCCAGAGCATGCACATGACGCTCGGGTTCGAGAAGCGGACCGGCGTCAACTGGCTGACCTGGCTGGCGGACTGGTCCCGCGAGGTCGAGGTCTTCCGCCGAGACCTCGACCGCTGGAGCGGCCGTCCCACCGACCAGCACGCCCAGCAGCAGGAGCTGGCCGAAGCCGCCCGTACCCTGATCGACTCCCGCGACCCCGCAGACTTCCTTGCGGCCCGCGAACACGCCGCCGCACCGGGCCGCCACGTTCCGTTTCTGGACATCTTCGGCCCACTACAGGCAGCGGTGTGCATCACCGAATTCCCGCCGCAGATCACCGAGCACGACGGGAGCGTCAACGTGCTGGCCGGCGGAAAGAAGCTCACCTTCACCGCCAAGGCCCTGCCCGCCCTCCGGCTCCTGCTGAGCGGTCATCCCGTACACCTGGCCCAGGCAGCCACTGCGGTCGGCGCCGAGGTCGAAGAACTGGCAACGATCTCGACGGATGAGGAGCTGTGCGCGCCCCTGACCACCGAAGTGTCCTCGGGCTACACCGATCTCGTCACAAATGCGGCCTGCTGACCGCCGCCCTCGACCTAGGCATCACCCGGATCGACACCAGCTTCAACTACCGGAATTTCACTTCCCATTCCGCCCTGTCGCGACTCGGCAACGGTCTCCTGGACCCGTATTCCCTCTCCACGAAGATCGGCTTCTTCCCCCGCCACGACGGCACCGCAGAACACTCGCTCGATGCCGCCCGCCTGCGGCAGGCGCTGGAGCAGACCAACCGGGATCTGCGCCGGGCTCCGGATCTGGTCTTCCTGCACAACCCCGAGCGCTCCCTCCCCGGCACCCCGAGGGACGCGCGGGAGAAGCTGGGGGCGGCGTGCGCCGTACTGGAGGACGCCGTGGCGCGGGGTCTGTGCGGGGCGTGGGGCATCGCGTCGTGGGATCCGGCGCCGCTGGCCGCCGTCGTGGACGGTGCGCTGCCCGCCCCGTCCGTCCTCATGGTCCCCGCCGGCCTGCTGGCCGGCATCGCCACACTGGATGCCGCGCAGACTCTGGCCGAGCGGTGGCAGTTGGGCATGGAGGCGCGATGGGGCATGAGCCCCTTCGGCGGCAGTACGGACAGTGCGGTGTGGGAGGCGGTGGACGCCCGTATGTTCCTGCAGCCTGAGCACCGCGGAGCCTCGCGGGTGCAGGCCGCGTTCCGCGCCGCCTACCTCCTGCCCCCTGTCGCCACGGTCGCGGTGGGCTCAGACGACGCAGAACACCTGCGTGAGCTGGTCGACGCACTGCACCTCAATGCCAACGAGGCGACCGTGCACCAGTACCGGAAGCTGCTGCGCGACCACTCGCGTCATCAACGGGCCTGAAGTTCGCCCACGATCCGTTCAGCCGCGATCCGGGCTGGCACAAGCTTGGGATCAGCCTCGTCGGCCCAGCGGCCAACGACCTTCGTGCAGTAGAACAGCGCCATCAGCAGCCCGTCCCTACTTTCCAAGTCCTCTCGGCGCTCCCGCCACACCCGCTCCGCAAGGCCCGGGGCCGCCAGAGAATTCCCCCACAGCGAGGCAGCGTCCAAGCCCCTGGGCGCCATGCCCCAGTCCTCCCAGTCAAACAGGCAAAACGTCGGGCCCGTCACGTTCGCCCAGTTCAGATCCGCGTGGGCCGGCCTCCAGTCCGCCAGAGTGGTGTCGAGGTCCCCGAAGGTCGAAGTGATCTCCTGTGTCACCCGGGCCTGCGTGATGGTGACCGTGTCCGGCGTCGCGATGCGGGTGGTGGTCTGCCTGGCCAGGGCATCCAGGGACCTGTTCAGCTGCCCCCACCAGGCGCCGGAAAGCTGCGGATCGACGGTGAGGGTTCCCCCGGGCTTTACCGGGGCACCGGGAAGCAGGGTCGTCTCATCCGCCCGCCACATAGCCTCGCCTGACGCGTCCCTCCACGCGACGCCGGCCAGCCACCGCGGTATAGCGACGCCCTCCAGCGCTGCCGCGGCCTCCGTGCCGTTCCACCCCTGGCCATCGATCCGCGCCAAGGGCCGGCGCTCCAACCGCACCCAGGTCCCGCGGTCCGTGCGCGCGCCGACCGAGCGACGCTTGCGCACCACACTCCCCCGCTCCAACCGAACATCCAAAGACCGCTCGACCCGGTCGAGCACCTCGTCGACCGGGTCGGCACGCAGATCGACAACAGAAGGGGAAGAAGCCATAGCCACAATGTGCCATGTTGCGGAGCGGAGCGGCCCCGGTTCCCGTGGAGGAGCGCGCCTAGCGTGCCCCGCGACAGATAGCGCGTCGAACGCGCTGCTCAGTCTTGAGGACTTGCCCTTCCGCAGTCATCTGGCCTTCGGCCTTCGCTTCGGGGACGCATGATGCGTTATCGGATCGCCCCCACGTCAGCGGAGGTGGGCCGGACACGATCCACGACCCCGACCTCATCTATCCGTACTCTCCGCGCGAGCGGAGGTGAACCGCGTCGTTACCGACACGAGGCGGGGTGATCTGACAGATGCCGAGTGGGAACGGCCGCGGCCGTTCCTGCCGGTCACTAACCGGCGTTGTGGACTGCGCCGGGATCACCGGCAGGTGATCGACCGGATTCTCCACCGGGTGGCAACTGGTGTGCAGTGGCGTGACCTGCCCGAACGGTTCGGCCCGTGGATCACGACCGTGGCCAACGTCAACGACGTCACCCAGACCCTCGCCCTGCTCGACGGCATCCCACCCAGCGGGGCTGCAGGCGTCCGGCCGGCGACGGATGCGACGGTCTCAAGGCCGAGGAGGTCGCTGCCGAAGTACCGCTGCCGCGCCAATGGGCCCTCGACTCGCGGCTGGCCGACTCCGCCGACCGACGGACATAAGGGTGGCTCCGCAGACGGGGGTTGCCGCGGAGCCACTCTCGCACCGTACCGTCCGTCTGCCCCCTCCACCGGGACCTTGCGCCGGACGACCATCCCCTGAGTGATCTCCAACGGCTGGTTCGGGCACTCGACGGTTCCGCAGTGCGATTGAGCAGCCTCACACCACCAGGCAATCAGTCATCTAATCGGAACCAGGGACGTGAACTGCACTCTTTCAGGGACATGTTCAGCCGGAGGCATCCACCTATTCTTGCACGAGCGATGCATGCGTTTCCCATATGGGAAACGCATGCACGCGTTCGATCAGCGCGACCAGCAAAGCGAGGGTGTCAATGTCGATCACCAACGGCGTCCCGGCGGAAGAGATCACAGGCGTTACCTGGCTGAAGGCACAAGCGAGCGTGGGGGCGGGTGAGTGCGTCGAAGTGGCAAGCCTGCCCGACGGCGATGTCGCCGTCCGGAACTCGCGACACCCCGAAGGGCCGGCGCTGATCTTCACCCGGGCAGAAATGCGGGCCTTCCTCGACGGCGCGAAGGGCTCGGAGTTCGACGAGCTGGCCGCCTAGAAGCAAAACTCACGGCCATGCTTTGGCCATAATTTGGAGCGGCGGGCACACGCACGGCATTCTGAGGGCCATTTTGTATGCCCTAAGATTCGGAGTGCGTATGCCCGCCGCTCGCAAGAACCAACCGGAGCCCAGCGCACCCGTCCTGCGCCTCCAGGCTTCTGACGAGCAGCGGCCCGCCGGAAGGCTGCTCGGCGACGAACTGCGGTTCCACCGCGAGCGCCTCGGCTACACCCTTGACGACGCCGCCCGCGTGATCAGGGGCTCCTCATCGAAGGTGAGCCGTGTGGAGCGCGGGGAGAGCCCAGCCAAACCCCGAGACGTCCACGACCTTGCGTTGTTCTACGGCCTCTCGCGGGAACAGCAGGGCCAGCTGGACCAGCTTCTGGCCCAGGCCGGGAACGGCGACCTCTACGCACGCTTCGCTGACGTGACGCCCAACTTCCTCAAACGCCTCATCCGACTGGAGCGAACCGCACAGAAGATCTTCGTCTTCGAACCGCGCGTTGTGCCGGGACTGCTGCAGACTGAGGCGTACGCACGGGCGCTCGTCCGCATGATGGAGATCGGCACCCCGGACTCTGACATCGAACGCATCATTGCCCTCCGGATGCAGCGGCAGGTCATGCTCGACCACGACGTCCCCACCTTGGCGGTCCTCATCTGCGAGGAAGTTCTCTACCGGCTATACGGCGACGCCGGCGTGATGGCCGAGCAGATAGGACTCCTCCTGAAGGCCACGCTGACGGATCGGGTCAACGTCCGTATCGTCCGCAAGGGTGCAATGGTGCCGCCGTATCCGATTTTCCACCTGACGTTCCCCGACGGCGACTCTCAGGAGTTGGCCTACGTGGAGCACCTCGATGGGGCGAACTACGTCACGCAAAAGCGCCAGCTCGACAAATACCGCAGGATCCTGGTCAACGTGCGGGATGATGCATACGAGCGCGTGCAGAGCACAGCGGCGCTGAAACGTGCCCTCCAGCACTGGGAGCAGCTGGCCGCCACGGAACAGTCGGACTGAGGACCCTGGGGCCAGGTCAGCCATTCCGTGGCGGCTTCGTACCGCAAGTTCATCTCGGGATTTTGCCGACCCCGCCCCATTCGACCCAGTCCGTGGCGCGCAGATGCGCCGGAGGCGGAGGTGAATCCGGGCGCCAGTCGATCACGTCGACCAACCCGGGGTCTTCGATCTCCAGCGGGGTGAAGTACCGGCGCACCTCGTGGGTTTCTCGGACTCGCCCCCAATTGCCGCCCGTGACCGTGGCCATCAGCTGGGTGACGTCCCGGCGCACCGTGGGATCGTCACTGACGAGCTGGCAGATGACCATGTAGCTGCCGGGTGCCAGCTGGTCCGCGAGAGCCCCGATGACGGCGGACGGGTCGTGCTGGTCATCGGTGTCGGGCAGGCAATGCAGCACGGAGACGAAAAGGACCGCGATGGGCTGACTCCAGTCGAGCAAAGCCTCAGAGGCCCGCCTGATGTCGTGTGTGTGTCTCATGTCGTAGTCGAGAACCATGGTGTTCTCGTTGTCGTCCAGGGATGTGCGGGCGTGGGCGAGGACCATGGGGTCGTTGTCGACGTAGACGACTTTGGCACCTGGGCGAGCCCGCTGCGCTACCTCGTGCACGTTGTCCTGTGTGGGCAGGCCGGAACCATGGTCGAGGAATTGGGTGATCCCCTTCTCGGCCAGAATTCGCACCACACGTCTAAGGAAGTCCCTGTTGGTGCGTGCAAGTTGCTGGGTGCTGGGCGCAATTTTCAGTAGGTCGCTGCATGCATCGCGGTCGACCTCATAGTTTTCCGTCCCCCCTAAGAGCCAGTCGTACATGCGTGCGGCACTGGCTTTGCTGGTGTCGATATGGCGAGTTTGGGGTTTCTCCCCGTTGGCCATGCGCACTCCCGTGAGCCCGGTTCGGGCTGGGCATCCTGGATGTAAGCGTTCATCCTAGGAGTACGCGCGTTGGTCGGCTAGTCGCTCAATCGGCCTTATAAGACACGCCGTTACCTTGCTCGGCGACTGCGATTGATCCGTTGGCGCACACCCGTTCACGCTGGTGTGCGCCAACTCGCGTCGGCTGCTGCCTCAGAGATTCAGCAGGCTGCCGAGGTCCCGCTCGGCACCACGCAACAGGGCGTGGGCATCGTGGTCCGTGAGGCCCATAAGGTTGGCGGCATGTCCGACGGGCAGTCTGAGGCGATGGTGCAGGAGCATGATGTCGGCCTGGTCATCACGTAAGACGGCGTGAAACTTCCCCTCTCGTCCTACTGCACCGGTCGTACGGTGATCAGTCTCGGCGCGCAGGTCCCTCCAGACCCGGGCAGCCGGGCATGCGCTGGCCAGAACGGCGATCCAGCTGGCTTCCAGGGCGGCCAGTACGGTGTTGACGCAGTGCATCGCTTCCGCCTGGTCCTCGATGCGGACCAAGGCGTACCGGAAGTAGGCGTCCCGGTTCGCGTCACAGAAGGCCACGTACTCCAGCCGGAAGACGGTTGGGTGGCGGCCAGCGCGTTGACTGTCCCTGATCACGTCCACTCCCCTTCCGCGGTGGCGGGGGCATGAGCAGAGCCGTCCGCCGTGTGTGCCGAGTCCTGCGGGTCGCACTCGGCGTCGGCCGGCGGCTTCGGGCCCTCGTACGTCAGCCGAGCTCGTGCGGACAGCAGGCGGGAGACACGCGCCCCACCCCACTGGGCCCGGACAGATGCTTCGCGCCGTCCCGTTTCTGACGCGACCTCCGCCCAGACCCACCCAGCCTGACGCGCAGCGTCAACCGCCAGGGCAGCCAGGCATTCCGCATCCTCACGAAGACGTTCAGTCACCTCCAGCACTGTCGCCAGCGGCAGTTGATCAGTGCCGGCAGCATGCAGCTGCTGGGCACGGACGTACAGGTCTCGGCTGATGACTCGCCAAGATGTCTGGGCCGGCCTCGATGCACGCCGTTCACGGTCACGCTGGCGCTGCGCCCGGCTCCGGCATGTGGAGTTGCAGTAGTCCCTTGGGCGTCCGCCGCTTTTCGATTGCTCGATACCCCTGCCGCAGAAGGCGCATCGCGTGGGTGATGGCACCGCCATCAGAGATTCCCTTCGCCAACCCCGGACGCGATCGTGGGCCTTCCGGGGGCTTCAACAGTCGCGGTGCTGGGTGGGCGCCGTCAGACGGCGCCCACCCAGCAGTGGGGCTCAGCGCCGGCGGAAGCGGACGATGCGGAGGTAACTGTGGCAGGACAGGCCCACCAGGCTCACCACCGCGCATACGACAAACGGCCAGGGGATGGGGAGCTTCACCACGGCAGGCCAGGCCCCAGGCAGCAGGACGATGGCGGCCACCAGGATGATGACGATCGGCAGGCTCGCGCACAGGCGCAGGTCGACCAGTGCGGCGCTTCGGGTTTCACCACCACTCAGGGCAGGGATAATCCCAGGAGGGAATTCCGGGGGAGCCATAGCCAGCTCCCGGTTTTCTCCGGAGGTCACGTTCAAGCCTTTCTTTGGTTGTCGATGGCCTGTCAGGTGGCCTCGGGGTGCATCCCGGGGCCATCGCCATTACAGCCCGCCATCGGTCGGCTGCATGCGGTCGCGCCACCATATCGTCAGATCAAGCCGTTGCATTGTGCGATCTACGACATTCCAATATGCAAGCCCCTCCGCCCTGCAAGTCCGCCAGGCGACGATCATTTTCCCAGTCCATTCCTGCACATTGCCGACCAGTTCTCTCTGTTCAACTTACGGATGCGATCAGAATTGACCATCAGGTCACCTTTTAAAGTTCGGATTTGACAAGCCACCTGGTGAGGCGGCAGGCCCGTCCGGCCCGCAGGCTCCCCACGGCGGCACGTAAGACGAATCGTCACACCCACCACCACGGGGTCTTGCAGATGGGAAAATTGCAAAGATGCAAATGCAATCGCACGCCCTGGGGCCGCAACATGGAGACCGAATCTTCCCGAAGAGTCCTGATGCGGGGAGGGGCACACGACTGCGGTATGCAAGGAAAGCGACTTCGCTTGGCAAAGATCCTGATTGCGCGATGAAAGGCGAACACTCAGGACTCAGCAGTGACGCGGCGCCCATTTCGGTCACTTGATCGACTCATAGCTCGACTGCAGGTCGTCGCACCAAGGGCTACCGCTTCCCCAGCGCGACCTGATCGTCCCCGCTGGCAAGCGCAAGGGGCAGAACCACCAGCCGCTCAGGTGCTGTTGATACCCCTCCCAGGGGCGATGAGGACTCCGGGGTGCTGGCCTGTCCGGTCTCGTCCACGATGAGTTGGTACCCCTCCCAGGGGCGATGAGGACGACCGCCGCCCAGGCCGGGTTCACGCTCACCATGCCGTTGGTATCCCTACCAGGGGCGATGAGGACCCCAGCTCGGCGGCGACATCACGCTCATGGCGATGGTGTTGGTGCCCCTCTCAGGGGCGATGAGGACCCGAGGCCCCGCAGCTCGGGGGGCAGCATCCCGGACTGTTGGTACCCCTCCCAGGGGCGATGAGGACCCGGACGCCGCCGCTCCCGGTGCGCGAGGACGTCCTGTTGGTACCCCTCCCAGGGGCGATGAGGACGGCTCGGGATCCAGCCTCGCTCAGCCCTGCGCTACATGTTGGTACCCCTCCCAGGGGCGATGAGGACCAGCGTCATCCCGGCCCGCGGCCACATCCAGTACGGGTTGGTACCCCTCCCAGGGGCGATGAGGACCGTACCGGCTGATCGGTGCCAACGCGGTGGCCGGCTGGTTGGTGCCCCTCCCAGGGGCGATGAGGACCTGGGTGGGGGGCTCTGTGCGCTCCACGCGGCTGATCGTGTTGGTACCCCTCCCAGGGGCGATGAGGACGGCCCGGTTCGTCTGGCCCAGACCGGACGAGCAACACGTTGGTACCCCTCCCAGGGGCGATGAGGACCAGCGACGGAGCCACGGTCACGCCCCCTGGTGCTGGTGTTGGTACCCCTCCCAGGGGCGATGAGGACCACACACCCGCCGCTGGCCGGACCGATCACCGGCATGTTGGTACCCCTCCCAGGGGCGATGAGGACCGGCGACGGTCGCCTCGTCGCCACAGATCCGTACGTCAGGTTGGTACCCCTCCCAGGGGCGATGAGGACCAGTCGGCTGGCTGCTGATTCGGGCTTCACCTTCGCGTTGGTACCCCTCCCAGGGGCGAAGAGGACAACTCGCCTCGGGCAGGACACAACTCCCACCCGCCTGTTGGTACCCCTCCCAGGGGCGATGAGGACGCGTCGGCATCATCATCGCCGCGCAGGCCGGCCACCTGTTGGTACCCCTCCCAGGGGCGATGAGGACGCCGGCCGCAAGCGTGGCGCCCAGCTGGTGCATGTAGTTGGTACCCCTCCCAGGGGCGATGAGGACCGCATACGGGTGCCGCCCAGGCGCAGGAACCGGTTGCGTTGGTACCCCTCCCAGGGGCGATGAGGACGTCCGAGGTGGCCAACCGGTTCGGCGTCGGCCTCACGTTGGTACCCCTCCCAGGGGCGATGAGGACGCGGCGTCCACGCGACGGCCGCCACCCTCATCCCCGCGTTGGTACCCCTCCCAGGGTCGATGAGGACCGGGGACAGTGGTGAAGGTACTTGATGTGGACGCCGCCGACGTCGGGTGCGGTGATCACAGGACCTCTCCGGGCTGGTAGGTCTGATGGGGTAATGCGCGGACGGCGAGAAGTCCGCGGTCGGAGGTGTAGTCGCCGTCGATGATCCGGACGTTGAGCCGGCGCTCGTAGGCAGTGAGGCGGCCGGCCCAGTGAGGCATGGGGATGAGGTAGTTGTCGGCGAGGAGGCGGCCTGCGGTGCCGGGGGCTTCGTCGAGTGCGGCTTCGTACTTTGCTTGGTCTGTGGCGAGGATGGCTTCGGTGCCGTCGAAGAGCTTGTCGAAGGTATCGGTGAGCCGGTCGCGGTCGTCGTAGGGGTGCTCGAAGCGCAGGAAGGCGCGCTCGAAGTCGTCACGGTGCTGGAGGACGTCTGATCGCCACTGGTCTCCCCAACCGCTGGCGTAGATGGTGTCGAGCCATCCGGTGGCGTCTGCTTCGTCGATGACGTGGCCATCGTGCTCGGTCAGGATCTGCCAGCCCGTCTCGACTGGTTCGCGGCGGTAGATGCCATCGGCGTACTCACCGCTCTGGCCGCGGCGGGTGGTCCAGGTGGGGGCATGGACGATGACGTCGGCAGGTGGGCGGGCCGCGATGCGGTTGATGCGGCCGAAGCGCTGTAGGAGGGCTTCGAGGGGGGCTGCGGCGGTGAACAGGACGTCGAAGTCCACGTCGAGGGAGACTTCCACGACCTGGGTGGCCACCACGAGGCCGGGGCAGCGTGCGGAGCGGGTGCCGAATCGTTCGGTGATCTTCTTTTCAATGGTCGTCCGGTCGCCCCGCTTGAAGCGGGAGTGCAGCAGCAGCGCGGCGTCGGGGCCGTGGAGATCGACGACGGCGGGGGCGAGTGCTTCGAAGAGTTCGAGGGCGTGGGCGACGTTGTTGGCAACGACGAGGACGCTGGCGCGCTCTTCGAGGCGCTGTCGGATCTCGGCAACGGCTTGGGGGGCGGTGAGGTGGTGGTGGCGGGTGCGCAGCCGGTGTCGGGCGGGGAGTTGCAAGTCGGGGCTGAGGATTTCGGTGTGGTTGGTGAGGCTGTCAGTGAACAGTCCGGCCAGGGCGGTGGGCAGGGTGGCGGAGAGTACGGCGATGCGGCCGCCGAGGCGTTCCCATAGGCGAGCGCTGGCCAGGAGGTAGCCCAGGCGCTGTTCGTCGTAGGCGTGGAGTTCGTCGAGGACGAAGACGGAGTTGGCGGCGTCGATGAGGATGCCGGAGTGGGCCGGCCCGGCGAGGGCCGCGCGCAGCAGTTGGTAGGGGGTGCCGACGCGGAGGGTTTCGCGGAAGAGTTTGGTGGCGGCGGCGCGGGAGACGGCCTTGGTGGCGGCGTCGGCCCGGCAGGGTGTGCCGTCGTGGTCCTGGTCGGGTCCGTCTTCGGGGGTGATGGCGCGAGCGAGGTGGTAGGAGGCGGCGCGGGAGTGCGCGACGCCGACCGCTTCCCGGTCTTCGAGCAGGTTTTCGAGGCGGGTGGTCATGGCGTTGATGGAGGCAAGGTAGGGCAGGGTGTAGAAGACGCGGGGCACTCCCCCGGTGCGCTCGGCCAGGTCGATGACTTGCCTTGCGGCCCATAGGAGGGAGGCTTCGGTCTTGCCGCTGCCGGTCGGGGCCCGCATCAGCAGGTGTCCTGCCACCTCGGCCGCCTCGGTCTGGTGCCGGCGCAGGATGCCGTTGCGCTCAGCTAGGTATTTCTCTACCCGTGGGCGGAAGGAGGCGTCCAGGGGTTGGGTACCGGCCAGTTGTTGGTGGGCTGAGGAGAGGTGGTCGGAGAGGGTGACGGCGCCTTGCAGCAGAACGGCCGCTAGTCCTTCGTCCGGCGGAGCCGCTCGGTATTCCCAGCGGTTGAAGAGCTGCCCCAGTAGCTGGTGGGTGGTCTGCAGGAGCACATCGACGGCCAGGTCGGCCCGGGTGGCGGAATGTTGGACGGGCAGGCCGTTGGCAGCTGCGGTGGTGCGCAACCATTCCAGGAGGGCGGGTGCCGCGGTCGGCAGGATGGGGGTGAAGCGACTGTGGATCTCGTCCGGGTCGCTGGGGCCATAGAGGGTTGCCAGGTCCCGGCCACTGTCGCCGGTCAGTGGGCGGTGATGGGTGGCAACGGCGCTGGCCACCCAGATCAGGAGGTCGGGGTGGTGGATGAGATGAGGGAGGAAGCCGAGGGAGAGGACTTCGTGGCGTTCGCCCCAGCTGCGGGTACGTCCGCGAAGCATGTTCTGGAAGCCGTCCGGGAGTTTGCCCGCGTCATGGGTGAGGGCAGCCAGGGCGGTGGCAGTCCAGAACTGTCCGTCCAGGACCGTCTCGGCAACTTCCAGGCGGCCCACCCGCCGCTGCAGTCCGCCGGTGGCGGCGAGCGTGGCGGACAGGTGGGCGGTCAGCAGTTCCGCCGGGCGTCTCTTGGAGGCGCTCTTCGCCAGGAATGCATTCAGAGGGTCCATGGCGACGGGCGCCTCTCTCGTACAGGGTCAGGTGGGCTGGGGACTGGGGAGGAGGGTGTCGGGGTGGGGAGAGTCGAGTGGTACGAGTGCTTGGCCGTTGGTGGTTGACCAGCTGCCTGGTACGGGTGCTTGCGCACGGCCGGTGGGATCGAAGCGGAAGGAGCCCCAGCGGGTTCGCTTCCGGTCCACGCTGATGGCGGCCGGCAGCCGCAGTGGTGTGCCGAACGCGCCCTTGGCAGGCTCGGGCACCAGGGCAGAGCCCTGGTGCCCGGGGCGTTCGAGGACCGGGACCTGCCGCAGGGTGATGCCGACCAGGTCCTGGCTGCGTCCCAGGCGAAGCGGCCAGCGAGGCCGGCGTAGCCGGGTCTGCCACTGTTCGAGGTCGGTGAAGAGCCACAGGCGCAAGGTGACGTCTGCGAGGAATTCCCGTTGGCGCGGGGCTAGGTTGGGTTTATTTTCGGTCGGGTCCAAAGGGTGGTAGGTCTCCAGGTCGGTGCCGTGGCCGCGGGCGTGGAAGGCCATGGCGAACGACAGGCCGGAATCTACGTGGTCCCAGCCGCCTGCGGCTGCGGCGAGCATTCCGCCGACCGTGGTCGGGGACGGGCAGGGCAGCGTGACCTGGATCCCGGAGTAGAGCGGGTTGCGGAAGGAGACGACCGGCGCGGTGACGGTCACCTCCAGCGCCTCTCGCTCCCCTGGGCTGTCATGGGTGGTCATGACTGCGGGTCCTCGAACCATCCGTCGCGGGTACCGGCTTCGATCTCCTTGGCCAACTCGGTCAGTACGTTGCGGGGGTGGCCCAGGATGACCTTGTCCGCCTTGATGAGATCCTCCACCTCACGGCACGCCCGTTCGCGCTGATCGCCGAGGAATCCGGGGGCCCATCCGACCCTAACCGGTCCGTCCAACTCGTCGCTCCACGCTTCGAGTTCCTCCCGCAGCACGTCGGTGGAGAACTCCGGCTTGCCGTCCCTGGCGGCGAGTACGCGGGTGAAGGGGTTGACTCCGCCCTTGAGCGGGGCCAGCAGGATCAGAGCCGGGGTGCGGTCGCCATAGTGGAGGGACTGCTTCGCGCCACCGCGCAGTGCTGCCAGCGTCCGCAGCAACAGGGCGATGCGGCGCCGGCGTTCGGCGAGCGGCAGCCGTACCGCCGTAGTCCCGCGGAAGTCGACCTGCTCGGCCCCCGCGGCCAGCGCCGCGTCGGCGGAAGCTTGGCTGAGGGCTACCCGCAAGCCGCTCCCGTCGGTCTCGAACACGCCCGCACGCGGCAGGTCCAGCAGGACATCGCCGGCCAGGACGGAGGAGTAGAGCTGGTGCTGGTGGATGACCGGATGCTCGCCGGCCGGGAAGTCACGGCTCATGGTGCCGAAGTCCAGCTCGGGGCGCTGCGGCACCACCGAGACCAGGGTGCCGGTGGCCAGCACCGTGTCACGCTGGTAGGACTCCTTCTTCACCGCCACCATGTAGCCGAACAAGTCGTCGTCCAGGTACTGATCGGGGCGGCCTGCGGTATACGCCTGCTGGCTCTGGCCCTTTCCCGAGCGGATCACCTGCGAGCGGGGCTCCGACGCCGGCAGCGAGTCGCGCAGCCAGCGGCGGAACGCCTGCGCGGAGACATAGGGGTAGGTGTCGCGGCCTACGCGCAGGGATTTGACCTTGCCGATGTTGTCCTCGCCTTCCCCGTTGTTCGGGGCCCCGGCCACGACGTCCTGCACGATCTTTCCGACCAGAAAGCTCACTGGCCCTCCTCCTCATCCTCGTTCAAGAACTTCCGGTCCGACGCGTCCAGTTCGGACAGGACCTCATCCGATGTCTTGCCGTCATCCGCGACCCAGCCCAGCCGGGACAGCTCCTCCAGCACCGTCACCAGCAGCAGATCCCGGTGCAGCCACGCCGGGTTGTCCGCACCCGGATCGAACAGCAGCACATAAGCCCGCTCACTGACCAGGAGCGGCCCCTGCCGGTCAGCCTGTTCACGGCCGGCCCAGGCCACGGCCTGTTTAGTCAGCCAGCTGCGCAGCTTCCGTGAGTCGCGCAGATAGCGCCGCAGATCACCCAGCGGGCTCCGGCTTCCCTGCTCGGCCACCTGGCTCGCGATCTTGTGCCCGGTGCTCCGGATCTCGGCCAGGTCCTTCTCGTTCACCTGCATCACCTCGGTTACGAATGTCTTCAGCAGTTCAGCCGTCTTGGCTGCTGCATCCAGGTCTGGATCCGGCCCCGTCATCAACGTGGCCAGGCCGCCCACGCCGGTCGACACGACGCGGGCCGGCTCACGAAAGGCATTCCGTGCCAGACCCACCAGCCCCGGCACGTTCGACGTCACATGCGCCCGCGCCACAACACTGAACCCAAGACGCAGGTCCGGCAGGCGACAGGTGCGGCGCAGCCACTCCGCCAGCGGCTGGGAGAGGCTGTAGGTGTCCAGGAGCTGGCCGCGGTTGTTGTTGTTGAAGACCAGCAGCTCCACCCCCTCGGGCAGACGTCCGCTGAAAGCGCGCAGCGCTCGCAGCGCCACCAGCTCGCGCGGCTCGGCCTGCTTCCGCGTTTCATCGCCCGTTTCCGCGAGGCGGCGATTGCGGTCGGTCTGCCGACCCACGACCTGCGCGAGGAACGGCTCGTTCCAGCTGTGCAGGGCCACCGACGAACCACCGGTGAGTTGGCACCCGTACGGCAACGCATAGAAACAGGCGAGGCACGGCCAGCACAAAGCCATTCCGTCGTGACCGCGGGGCGTGGTGTTCCGGTACGCCTCGCTCTCGGCCAGCACCACATCCCGCTTGCCGTAAAATCCGGCAGCCGCCCGCCCACACAGCACGCAGTCAGCCGACGGCCGGTCAGCTTCATCAGGCGCCCGCAGCCAGACCCGGACCGCTTCGCGGACATCCTCATCGGTCTTCGGACGACCGTCCACGGTCTTGCCCTTGCGGCGTCCGGGATGGTTCATCGGGGCGTTGGGGAAGTACGACAGACTCACCTTCTGCCAGAACCCGTCCACCGCCTTGCTGTCCCGCACAGCCGCCTGCGCCGAATGCCGGGCCAGATCCGACACCGCCCGCTCGAAGCCCTCCGGACCCAGCCGCTGCGGATCCCGCTCTCCGGCAAGGGCCGCGAGAGCGTACGCACCGACCCGCTGCAACGGATGCGGAGTCAGCACCACCCTCCACTGGCAGGCGAGTTCCTCCTCTTCGACCGTCATGCGCTCACCCATCCAAAGCCGGCGGAATTCGCCTGCCCCAGCCCCCAACTCCACAACGCCCGAAGCGTCTCCGGCGGACCCGACAACTCCACCTCCACCGCAGCACCGGGCTTCAACCCGCCCCCCACCGCGAAGGACCGCTTCGGCCCGACCCAGCTCACCGACTCCAGCTCCACACCCGGATCCAGCCCCAGCGTCTCGGCCTTCCGCCGCAAATTCCCCTGCATGTAGGCAGGCCACTCCGGCTCCGAAGGCAGCACCCACGCCTGCCGCGTAGTGCGCCTACCCTCCTCGTCGCGGCCAGAGCCCTTCATCACCACCGGCGTCTCCGTACGCCACCGCGCGCGTCCCCCGGCGAACTCCGGCTGCTCCACGGCCTTCACACCCGTGATGCGAAACGCCACACCGCCCCAGTCCAGCAGCTCCCGCTGCACAAGTCCGCGGGCCAGAGCTTCGACGACCTCGGGGAGGGGGCTGCCGAACTCCACCACCCCAGGCCCGCCAGCCGCGTACCGGCCTCGTCTGCGTCGTGTCGTAGGAAAGACCGGCGCCCCATGGCCGAACGGCACCAGCCCGTGAACACCCCAGCCCTTCTCGTGCAGTTGCTGCCCCAGCTCCGGAGCAGTACGGCCGAGCACGTCGTAGACCACCCCCCGCCCCGGCGACAACACACTCGCCCACGGCAGCTCCGACGCCGCCGTCGTCACCGCCACCTGTAGCCGCATCCCGCTCCTCCACCTCACAACTGAACGAATAACCGGCCGCCGCCGCTAGAAGGGCGAACCACACGGAACGCTAAGGGCCACCACTGACAACGCCCCCGGACAGCACAAACCGCCCAGCAGAAGCGGCAGTTAGCGCCCGACCCGGCCCGTGCCCCAAGCATTCGCCACGAGCATCCTGAGCGGGCGTGCCCCTGGCGCGATATCCAGCCAACAAGACAGCCACCCGCGAGCTCAGCGCCTGGCGCGCCCATCAGAGCCGATGAGAATGCGGCCATCAAGCTGTCAGCGAGTTCGTCGCCATCGCCCTCTGCCCTCCCCAGCTGCAGGAATGGCTCCACGCGGCATGCGCCCCCTCGGCAGCAACGCGAGCACCACCGCAGCGATGACCGAGGGCCTGTCCTAGCCACACATCGGAGGGCGACCACGGCTCTCAATACGCGCAATAGGAAATCAGCCTGACGGACACGCTCGGCCTCTCCTCAGCACATACACAATGGCGCCCGCTCACGCCACTGCCGCGTCCGCCGACAAACGGGCCGAGATTCGCCATCACCACACCGTCTGCAGACTGCATTGTCAGTGCCACGTGCCACCCTGGGCGCCACCCCGGCGAACGTGCCGTCTAGCCATGAACGCTTGAGCCGGCCTTCGGACAGTCTGAAGCGGCCCCACCAGGGAGCGCCCCGCCCCCTCCACCGGCCGTCACCAGCCGATGGCAGCTCCGCCAAGAAGCGATGAAGATGCCGCGCTAGGTGCTGCTGGCCTTGAGAGCGCGACCCTCCTCTCGGTCGGCGCCAGTTGGCACGTGAGAAGGACCTGCGCGAGTCACAGTTCTCGACCGGCGGGATGTGAGTTCGCTGCTTCCCCTCTCGACGCATGCCCCGCCTCACGGATGCGCTCAAGTCACTGGAGAGTGGCCGGGCCGCAGACTACGGGAGCGATGCGTGGGGGCGGGATCAATGCCAATGACGTCGATGCGGGGAGGATCTGATCGGCATTGCCACCTCGGAGAACGCCACGGATGACCCTGCAAGTTCAGCAGTATCCAGCCTCGTCGCCCGGCGGTTTCCGCCATTACTAATCGCTATCGACACCCTCGCTGGGAGCGGGTACGTCAATCGAGATGCGCACGTAAGCCCCTCCGTCAACGTGAGGCTTCTGTTGCGCCACCCCAGCACATCACCCTCAGCCATCGCGCCTCCGACCATATTTCCTGGTGCCCGAACCACCGGCACTGTCGCCTGGACCGGGCTGGAGGCCAACGAAGCCACAGCACCCACCAGCGAGTTCGAGCGAGGACAAAGTCGGCTGTGTCGGCATGACGAGCCGGCGCCGGGGGTTGGCACGGGAACCCCGCCGCTCTCGCATCGGGCCGAGCAGAACATCGACGAGGCATCGGAACATCGACTCCACCTGACACAAGCACGACCCCTCACTCGACGCAGCCCCACCGGAATCGGCCCTGCATTCGATTTCCTGATGTGTTGTCAGACCCGTCCCTTAACGTGAAATCACTAAGGCGTCATCGTCACTGGAGGGGAGCTAGTGAGTGGTATTTGAGGATCCTTCGGGGGTCTACGAGAGCGTGAACTTACGGATGAAGGCGTTAGCTGTGGCGCGTCCTTTGCTCGCGCTCGACAGCAGCAAGGCGAAGACGGAGAGGGGCTGGGGCGGCTACCTGTTGAGTGAGCTGGGCCTCGTGGCGATCGATGTGGTGATGCTGCGGACCGATATGCGGACCGCAGTGCGGCAGGAAGCCGTGGTAGATGAAGTCGCGGGCTGCGCCTCGCTGCAGGTTCCCGGCCGGCCACCTGGCGAGTACGAGGAGGTTGGGCGGTGGGTGGTCGAACGCCTGATCAACATCGAGCAGCGCGACCGGTCCTTCCGGCACGTGGTGGGCTCCATGGCGGAGAGCATTTTTGAGGCACGGGAGTTCCCTTTTCAGATCCTCAAGGAAGTTCCGGATGAGGCCGGGCAAGCGGCTCTGATCGTCACTGATGCCGCGATCAACGTGCTGGTGCATGCCATCGATGTGGACATCGCATCGGAACAGATCGCGGCCGAGGCGAAATTGGAAGCGTTGCTGAAACGCGCTCGGATCACCGATGCCGCTCGGGTCGCCCGGAATGCCCGAATCCAGAGCATCCGCTACGCAAAGGACATCAGGGACCGGATGGAGGCGATGAAGCGCAACGTTCGCGCCATCGACTGGGACGGTCAGCTCAAGGAGACGGTGGATACGGCCATCGCCCATGTGGCAGCCCGCTCCGAAGCGGAGGCCCAGATGCAGGGCCGCGTCAGCGATCTGCTGGAGGTCACCAACGATGAGCACAAACGACAACAGCTCGAAGAATTATACGTGTTGATCGGAGACTGTCAGCAGCGCCATTCGACCCTCGTCGAAATGCTCTTCAGGGTCGGCCCGGAGTTCCGTCTTCAGCAGGACCGGCAGGTCTTCGTGGCACCGGCCCTTCATGCTCGGGTCCATCTGGAAGACCAACTCCTGCTGCCGGTACTGGAACTACCTCGCGAGGAGGCACTGGTGCCTCTGGGCACGTTCACTCGCGCTGCGCTCGGACCGGTCCGCCCGCACGTGATGTACCTCCCTGACTTCTTCACGGCGCTGGCCAAGGTCACGGAGCAGCAGCAAATCGAGCCGGCTGCGGTGCAGACCGATCACGAGTGGGAGCAGCCTGAAGGGCCAACCCGCTTCTCTGCTGCCCAGCACACAGCGGTGCGCCTGCTGCTGAACTGCGCCTCGGAGCAGGGCATTCGGCTGTCCGAACTGCTCCGGCAGATCCGCATCCCCGGCGCGGGGGGCACCGGTCCGGGTACGGACGAGCTGCTGGTCCTACGTGTCCAGGATCTGTTCCGCCAGGTGCCCGTAGCGCAACTGGCCGCTGGAGAAGTAACCGTCGTTGCCATCGATGACGGTACTGAACTCGACGACGAGGTCTTTGGCGGATGCGACTTCCTGCTGCTGCGCACACAGTCAGGCCCCACGCCCGAACCGCCACCAGGGACTGAGCAACTGACGCCCTTCCCCGCACCTCGCCGGCCTGCCGACGGCGCCGCCGCCGAATCCATGGACCAGGAGAACTCGTGAACAGCTGCGAAGACATCGCTGAAGCTGCCCGGATGGTCGCCTTCGCCATGGGGCGCGGCAAGACACCGTCGCGCTCCGGTGACTACGCCAGGTACATCCAGCGCTTCGACACCGAAGCGGAGTTCGCCCAAATGGTGCGGATGGTCGCCAAGGGCTTCGATCTGACGGTCCTGGAGGTCGAACGGCGCGCGGGGCTGGTTCTGGGCACCACTCCGGAAACTGACTTCGCCGTGTCGGTGTCCGACCTTGCGCGCGATCCGGACGACCGGCCCTTGTACCTGCTAGCCCAGTTGACTATCGCGGCGCTGGCGTTTCCCCGTCCGGAAGACCTCGACGACGAGGAGTATGTGGGGCGGGTCTCGGTGGCCATGGTCGACGAGCAGGTGCGTGCGCACGCCAGCGACATCGAGCGTCGGATCGTCCAGACGGGCGAAGACATCGATCCTCCTGCCGGGCGGCCCGGGCTGGAGGCCCTTTGGAGGGCATACCTGCGACGCAACGCAACGGGGAAAACCAAGGGCGACAAGACCCCGCAGGCCGCGACTCGCCGCCTGGTCGACAAGGCACTCAGGCACCTGGCGGAGTACGGGTTCCTGCGCAAAATCAGCGACGAGGCCGACGGAACCTACGCGACACACGTGAAGTACCGCCTGCAGATCCGCGACCTTGCCGCCGGCGAAATGCTTCAGGAACTCGCCTCCATGGGCATCGCCGTCATGCCCAGAGACAGCTTCCCCTCCCAGCCCGACATCGCGGCCAAGGACAACGTGGTGTCTGACGCCACCTTGTCCGCAGACCAGACCCTCTGAACGTCGAAGAAGAGGACATCGAGCATGTACGAGCTGAACCGTATTCTGATGCGCAATTTCGGGCCGAGGGATGCCCGGTATGAGGACATCGAGTGATGACCGACGAGAGGCCCCGTCCTCATCGGCCTCGTGTACGTGATCTCCGCCGCCCGCCGCCACTTCCCCAACTCCCTTGCCCCGGCAGCCTCGCCAGCCGCCGCCCCAGAAGGCTCTGCCCGTGCCTGAAGCCGCCAAGAGCTCGGTCCTGTTCGTCTGCGCGCACAACGCCGGACGCTCCCAGATGGCCGCCGCCTTCCTCGCCCGCCCCTCTGACCTGCGCGGATACTGCGGTCCCACATGTTCCGGTGACCGCAGATACGGCATCAAGCCACATACCGCCCTCTGAAGGGCGTCCGTCATGGGCAGGCTCTCCGGTCCATGAGGTCTAGCAGAATCGCCATCTGATCGAGTTCGTCACGTCCACGGAGTTCAACAACGCCACCAAGCAATGGGACGAGCGCATCCTGAACCATCAGATCCCGGTCGTGTTCTTGATCCAGTCGCGGTTGAGAGCTCCATTGCCGGCAGTGCTCCAGAGGGTGGGGCCACCTGAGAAACACGTGATCGAGCCGCCTTCCGCAATGACGGTGCCACCACTCACGACGCCGATGAGCGTCAAAACGCCCTTGTCGTCTGAGCGGAGGACCGGTCCGCCCGCGTCGCCCACGAAAGCGACGGCTCCGCCGAGGGCAGATGCCGAACCAGTCATGCCGTAACTGCCGTCGGGCCCGTACGATGTGATGTGCTGTTCGGCGATTCCCCGCCCTCCGCTGCCGTAGCCCATGGCATACACGACGTCGCCGGCTTGAGGCCGCCGGTCGGTGCTGGCGGCCAGCGGAATGTATCCGCCACCGACAGCGCCCCATATCCGTGCTCCGCCCAGAGGCGCGGCAAGGTGAAGCAGCGCCATGTCGCCGACCGGAGCCCTGTACTGCTGGTCGACCCGGACTCTCTTCCCGTCACCCCGATCCACGCTGTACCCCGTGTCCCCAAGACAGTGGTTGGCGGTCAGTGCCCAGCGCGCGCCGATCAGGGTTCCCGAGAACGTGAAGCCATCGGCGGCTCCGATGGCGACGACAGAACAAGGGATGGTCAGCGAGTTAAGGCCACCGTCGAGCGCATGCGCAGTCTCGGCGGAAGCCATCGGGACGGCGTCGGCCCCTACCGCTGCCAGCGCAGTTCCTCGTGGCGCTCGTCTTGCTCTTCGTGCTGAGGGTGCCATGATCTGTTCCTTCCAACGTGCTCTCCCGCTCCTTGAGTCGAGCGGAACTGGCGGAGCTAGGGTGTGTCTTCAAATGTCATGCCCGCATCGGGAGCGATGCGAGGGTGCCGGCTGCTGCTTGGTAGGAGGTCTTGTGGTAGTGGGTGGCGATGCCACGCCACTGCTTGAGGCGGGGGAACATCAAGGCAGGACTGTCAGCCATCGCCTTGCGATCTCTGGTGGGGTCCTCGCCAGTTGGCCGTGGCAACACATCCCGTTCATCGTGGCCCGTGCAGAGTGGCGGCTTCCCTCAAGTGACGTACACCGCGCGATATCGCGCGGAGGGAGTCTTCTCCGCCCTCGGGTGCGGGGCGGGGAATACTTCGGAGTCGGGGAATGCGTCCGCCGCCCGGCGCAGACGCCCTGAGGGCGGGCGGCGCAGGGAGCGCGCGAGGGGCCAGCTCCATGCCCCACGTGGACTGGTAGTAGTGAGCCGCCTGGGTGGCGTTGCCGACGACGAACACGATCGCGTCCCACCCGTTCACGGGGAACATGTCGGTGCTCTCGTCGTACTCGACCAGGCCCATCAGCTGGTGGAACTGGTCAAGGTCGAGGTCGAGACCGGCCTGCTGCTCCTGGTCGGTCAGGGGGTCCCTGCTCATGGTGTTGACTACTCCGTTTCGAGAGGGGGTTGCGGATGTGCGGTGGGCGGGAGGTGGACAGCGGTTCGGCGAGCCACGAGGCGAGCCACACGACGCTGTCGCAGCGGGCTCATGTCACCCGCGCGACTGTCGCTGCAGTCGATGGTCAGGAGGCGTAACCCTCGCGCCTCACCCTGCTGGCTTCCCGACAACTCGGTCATGAGAGGTGCTCACTTTCTTGGTAGCTCGTGGGCGCCGCCGGGCGCTTACACAGAGTCCCGGGCTCCGGAGGCGGCTCAGTTGAGGGCAATGTCCTTCGTCTCCGGCATCCGTCCAGACAGCGAACGCGCAGATCAGCAGGAGGACGGTGCCGAATGCGAGGAAGGGCGCCCCATGACCGGAGGAGTTGAGCCAGGTCTGCAGATACGGGTGGTGCCGCCAAAGAGGGCTGCGGCGACGGCGGCCGGAAGTCCGGCCCCCGCGGTGGGTGCACGCCGACAAGGAATCTCCGCGTATACGACGGGGGAGACTGCCGCCCCGGGGCGATGAAGACCCTCGCCCTGATCAGGGCGAGGGCTAGGGTGTGTCTTCAAAAGTCACGCCCGTATCAGGAGCGATGCGAGGGCGACGGCTGCTTGGCAGGCGGTCTTGTCGCAGTGGGTGGCGATGCCACGCCACTGCTTGAGGCAAGGGAGCCTCAAGGCAGGACTGTCAGCCATACCCTTGCGGTGGTCACGGGAAGGAGCTCCTGTCGGACGTGGGACATGAGGACGCAGGCCGCTAAGGCCCCGGGGGGCGACGGACCCCTCCGTCGCGGGGGCGAATCGAGCCGTCCGGCCATACCCGATAGGGAGATGAACCCTGACGCCGTGTCGGTTCGGGCCAGTGGTCACCGGCCCCCTACCGGCACATCCAACTCATGGAGCGGGCCCGACCGGCTTCGGCACCTGTCCGGTGCTCCACGTCAGTCCACGGCTTCACCACAGACGCCCGCATGTGTGGTCCGCGACCGTCACGCGCCGCCTGTTCCGCGCGCAGTGCCGGATGTGCACCACCAAGAGTGCTCTACGCTCTGAGATCCGGGGAGCGTATGACTACTCGCTTCTGTACGCTTCTTGCGCCAGACCGTGGATCGGCGTTCTACAGCGCTTGAGGGAGCTGGGCCATGGCCCAGGTGGCGGCCTGTGTGCGGGGGGGGAGACGCCGAGTTTGGCCAGGGTGCTGTGGACGTGTCCTTCGGCGGTGCACGGGGAGATCTCCACCTTGGCGGCGATTTCCACGTCGGTCAGGCCGCGGGTGAGCAGAGCGGCGATTCGCACGCCCTCGCGCACAGCGGCGGTGCGCAGGCGGGAAGTGACGCGGGCCGTGTCCCGGTCGGCGCCGAGACGGGCGTGGACCTCCAGCGCTTGATCGAGCAGGCCACGGGACTCGGTCGGGCATCGATTGCGGTCCAAGCTGTCCGCAGCGTCGACACACGCACGTGCCTCGGCAGTTGGCCAAGGCGATTTGCCACTCGATCCGTTGGGCCGGGTGGCTTATTCCAGCGCGAACCGAGATGCCTGCCGCGCCAGTTCCAGCGCCTTGGTATCGGGAGATTTCAGGAGCCGCCTGGCCAGCAGGGGGCGTCGCCGACGCCGTATGCCTGGGCTGCGTGCCGGGAGATCGTCGCGACAGATCCGGCCTCCGGCAGCTCGCCCAGGTCGAACGGCACACCGGGCTGGATGAGAGATGCCCGATCGCTCGGTGCAGCTGCAGGTGGGGGCAGCGCCGTTCACCGGGGCAGACGAACTCCAGCGCCTTGTCAAGCAGGCGCAGGGCCGCCGTCGCTGCTCGCTCGGCAAGCTGCGGAGCGTAGCGGCCTCTGTGCTGTCGCACCGCACGGTGCTGCCTCAAGCTCTTCCATGCATGGCGCGTGAATGGTCGAGATCCATTTCCGTGCGGGGGAAGAGGTAGCAACCCAAGTAATTCTACGGTTGTGCGCGGAGCGCTGCAGCTCTACGTTTCCAGTCATCCGACCAGCGGAATTGTCGATGCCCGGAGATCCGGGAAAGACCCTACGCCCACCGGCGCAGCAGCACCTCCGCAGCGCCTAGGACGGAAATGTCTCAGTCGACTTCCGCATCAGCCCATTCTTCCACCTCACGAGACAGGGGATGGAACATGCCCGCACTCAGCCAACACAGCCTTCCGGCGCGTACAGCAGCCAGAATACTGGCCGCACTTGTCGCCGCTCTAGGGGTCGTCATCGCCCCGCTCCCTGCTACATCCGCTCACGCGGACAGTGGAACGAGTAAGCCCAATGCCATCATCAGCGCAAGGGACAATGGCGACTTGAGCTACGATCCCATGCATGGAGACTGGTCCAAGCTCGCCCCTACATGGATGATTAAGGATGAGCCGAATCTATCCATTGATTCGACCCCCGACGGATTGTTCAACTTGCGAAGCAAATTCGGCGGCTGTCTTGCCGAACAGTCTGATACGCACGTCTCCCTTCCCTCTACATGCCCCACGTCCGGAACATGGACTCTGCAGCCGGCGAACGACGGATCAAACTACTTCCTGATCCGCCACGCCGGAGACAACAAGTGCCTCACTCAATTCGACCTGAAAAACACGGGCGCGGTGGAACTGAGCACATGCGACGGTGGCAACACGAAGCAGCAATGGTCCATCACCACTTCTGACGGTTCCCCGCCGCCCGCGCCCAGCAATGGTGCTGCGATCAACTTGGGCGAAAACAAGATCCAGGTGTGCAACTGGGGAGGCTACTCCGCCAGGGCAACCATCGACTACAAGGTCAAGGCGGATGCTTCGAGCGACACAGAGACTTCGGGCCATTACGCCATCGAATCGTTCCCAGTCGATCAGTGCCGGACGGCGACACTGCCAGCGGGGAAGATCTCGGCAACGGTAACCCTCCGCCGACTCACGCTCTACAACAAGGCTGATTACAAGTTCGACGATTCCCTCGGTAGTTCATTTGCCGGCTCCGGTGATAACGACAAGATCACGGCAGTCTGGATCCTTGGCGGGCCACACGTGAACGCTAAGTATCACATGTACGGCACGACGTGTAATTCATCTTCGAGCTTCGAGCAGGAGAGTGACAGTCAGGTGTTTTCAACAAAGCAGAGCGACCAGCAGAGCTGCACATCCAACATCTCTGCCTCCGATGTGGGCACAATTGTCAGTACTGCTTGGACAGCCCTGACATCGCTCTTTCGATTCTTCTAGACGGAATGTGCACGCCCAGTACGCCCACGACGCGATCCCTGATATTCGGTAGCCTTCGACAGGGGATGCTTGGAGACCAGGAATTCCCTCGTGAGCCCGAAAGCTAGCCTGATCAAGCGAGGATTATTGGCCCGGCAGGACTCCCTGCCGGGCCTTTCCTGCACATCGGCTTGCCGATGGAGCCGGGCCGGTCCGTGCCTGGGGTGAAGCACAACGCGGGGGAGGTCTCCGAGAGCCCGTATCCCTCACCCCAGGTCGCCGCGAAGCGATGACGCTACGAGTCGGAAACTTCACCCTGCCCCACCTCTTCAGGCCGAAGGTCAGACCTGAGGATGACGGCCGGGATGCGGGTGCGACTAGCGGCAGGTCCGGTTATGGGTCTACCGGACGACGACTGGCCCGATCCGGCGCTTTAAGAATGAGTCGTATCTTCCGTCTCGTTCCCCGGGAGTCTCCATGACGAAGCCAAGCCGCCTGCGCGACCGGCGGGGCGGAGGTGAACGTCCTGCTGTCGCGCAGAAGCGCCCACAGAACGCCGGCCCGCCGACGGGCCGGGGAGAGAACGGCCTGGACATGCTTGCAGCCCTCGCCGCGCTTCTTGAGGTAGAAGTCCCGGTTCGGGCCCTCGCGGATGACACTGGTCCGGGCGGACATGGACACGCCTTGGGAGCCACTGAAGGCACGCACCCATAAGCCACCTCCGGTCCTCCCGAGCCACCCAACAAACTACGGAGTCCCATGTCACACGCGGCTGCCGCGCCGGAGCGGCCCGGCTCGCCCGCGGGCCCCAGTGCGTCCGACAGCCGCACCCGCCAGGACAACCGCACCCGCACCCACGCGTTCAGGGAGCACGCCGTCCATCGCCGCGCATGCGTCGCCGGCCGACGGACAGCGGTCCGGTTCTCCTTGACGGTCCCCAGCGGAATCGTGGCTCCGACACCCACCGCAACAGGGGAAGTAAGGAAAGCCCTCCGCAGGCTCGCTGGTCCCCGTACGCCGGCACTTGGCTGGGACTTACGCGGCGCGCTCCTGTCCGACGGCGGTGGTCCAGCGTGGAACTCGTCGTAAGTCCGATTGTCGCTACGAGTTCATTGAGGAAGACGGGGCGAGTCCCATGGCAGGTTCAAGACGGGATGCTGGATGGATACCAGCGGAAGTCAACACCTTCGTCGGGCGACAACGCGAGGTGTCGCAGGCACGGACATTGCTCACTCGAAGCAGACTGTTGACGTTGACGGGTGCGGGAGGAATCGGCAAGACCCGCCTGGCGCTACGGGTGGCTCGCGACGTTCGACGCTCCTTTCCCGACGGAGCATGGGTGGTGGACCTGGGGCCGGTGAAGGACGACGCACTGCTCGCACAGACGGTGCTGGCTGCGCTGGGCCTCGACCACAAATCGGCCTTGCCGGCAATCACGATGCTGGTCGACCACCTCGCGGACAAGCAGCTGCTGCTGGTGCTGGACAACTGCGAACACCTGCTCAACGCCAGTGCAGTCCTCGTCCGCACGCTGCTTGCCGCAGCGCCCGGCCTGAAGGTGCTGGTGACCAGCCGACAGTCACTCGGAATCGACGCTGAGTCCCTGCTGACCGTACCGCCGCTGTCGACACCGAATCCTGACCAGCCACCGCCGCCGAAGGCCATGATGCGGTATGCGGCGGTGCAGCTGTTCGTGGAGCGGGCCTCGGCCGTCCTCGGCGAATTCACACTCAGTGAGGACGATCGCCGGGCCGTCGCCGGTATCTGCCACCGCCTGGACGGCCTCCCGCTCGCCATCGAGCTGGCGGCAGCCCGGCTGCGGGTGCTGCGTCCTCAGCAGCTCCTCACCGTTCTGGGTGACCGTCTGGCCTTGCTGAACCAGGGAAGTCGTGCCGCCCCGGCGCGTCAGCAAACGCTGCGCGCGGCGATCGACTGCAGCTTCGACCTGTGCACCCCCCAAGAGCAGTGGGGGTGGGCACGCCTTTCCGTCTTCTGTGGCGGCTTCGACCTGGAAGCGGCCGAAGCGGTCTGTGCGGGCGAGGAGCTCGCCCGTGAGCAAGTCATCGGTGTCATTTCGGAGTTGCTGGACAAGTCAGTGCTGACCATGGAGATTCAGCCCGGCCTGGGGCGCTACCGGATGCTGGAGACGATCCGTGAATACGGCCGCGATCTCCTGCGACTGGGCGGGGAGGAGGCAGTCGTACAGCGTCGACACCGCGATCACTACCGGGAGTTCGCCGCCAGGGCGGAAGCCGACTGGTTCAGCGCACGCCAAGAGACCTGGTCCACCCGTCTGTACCTGGAGCGCGCCAACATCCGCGCGGCCCTGGAGTTCTGCCTGAACACACCGCACGAGGTGGACGCCGGGCTCGTCCTGGCCACTTCCTTGTGGGGCAACGCGCTGGGCGCGGGCAATCTGGATGAACAGCGCCGTTGGTTCGGCCAGGCCCTCGCACGGGATACCGAACCGACCCCGGCCAGAGCCAGAGCACTGTGGGTCGACGGCTGGCTGGCCCTACTGCTTGGCGATGTCTCCACCGCGCAGGCCCGGTTGGATGCATGCCAGGACCTTGCGGAACGGCTGGGCGATGCGGAATCCCTGGCCCACGCCGTGCAGTTCGCTGGACTGACAGCACTCTTCCGAGAAGACTTCCCCGCAGCGGTGCGCCTGCTGGAGGAGGCTTTCGACCGCCACCGCGCCACCGCGGACCTCTGGGCTGAGTGGACAGCCCTGTTCCTCCTCGCCATTGCCTGCTGGCTGACCGGCGACCCGCGCGCCTCCGCGATGGCGGAACAGTGCCTGGCCCTGTGCGACGCCCACGATGCGCGGTGGTCCCGCTCCAACGCGCTGTGGCTTCTCGGGCTCCAGCACTGGCTCTGTGGGGACACCCAGCGCGCGATCTCCCTGCTCCAGGACGGGCTGCGCATCGTCCGATCCGGCCGTAATCTCCTCGGCGCGGCCCAGTGCCTTGAGGCCCTGGCCTGGGCCACAGCGCAGGACGGACGTGGTGAACAGGCCGCTGCCCTCCTGGGTGCCGCCCAAACGGCCTGGCTGTCGGTCGGCATCGCACTGCCCGGCCTCGGCCGCCTCCTCCAGTACCACAGCGAATGCGAAGCCCGGCTGCGCGGCTCCCTCGGCGATACCGCCTATGCCGCCGCCGTGAAGAGGGGAACCAAGCTCACACTGGACCAGGCAACCGACTACGCACTCGGCGAGCCCCCCACCCCGCCGACCCCCCTGAGGCCCGAGCACCCACCAACGGCCCTGACCCGACGACAACGGCAGGTGATCGAGCTGCTTGCCCAAGGTATGACCGACAAGCAGATCGCCGCCAAGCTGGTGTTGTCCCCACGCACGGTGGAAGGACACGTCTATCGCCTGCTCGCCGTACTCGGCTTCAACTCACGCACCCAGATCGCCACCTGGGCAGTGGAGAACTTCGCACCGCGCCAGGCGGAGCATGATGAATCAGGCTCTGTCCGACCCGGCGCAGCATGGTGAAGGCGTAAGTCATGGTCAGACAGATCAGGCCCAGCAGCACGATCGGTATCGTGCCCGGAAGACTTCTTCTCGAAGCTCTGCCGACGTTCGGAGCTCCTCCGTCAGGTCCACGCGGCGGTGGCGATCACGAGCACTGCGGATCCGTAGGCCCATGCCTGGAGGGGGAATACGGGGAGGAGCCGGCCGGCCAGGTAGACGGCGGTGCCGGCGAGGGTGATGGTCAGCCACTCCCAACGGCCACCCATGACTACGAGGGCGACCAGGAGCAGGAAGTACCAGGGAGAATTCGGGGAGAACAGGAGCAGGGCCGCCCCAGTGAGCAGCAAGGCGCCGTGCCAGGGGCGTGCCGGGTCACCGCGCCACCACACGGACAGGACAGCCCGATCAGCGCGAGCAGTACGGCCGCGGGCACGCCGGCGGCGTCCGGCAGCACCAGTCGCAGCAGGGCGAAGCGGTGTACGTGCCCGGGTTCGTAGCCGCTGAACTGACCGTGCTGGTGGGCTTCGACCAGGACCTGGCGGCCGAGGCCACCCGCACCTCCAACCGGATACGCGGCCTGCTCACCCAGTTCCACCCCAGCCTGGAGCGCGTCCTCGGGCCGCGCCTGGACCACCAGGCCGTGACCTGGCTGCTGGAACGCTACGGATCTCCAGCCGCCCTGCGCCAAGCCGGACGCCGCAAACTCGTTGAGGTGATCCGGCCCAAGGCCCCGCGCATGGCCGCCCGGCTGATCGACGAGATCTTCGACGCGCTCGACGAGCAGACCGTCGTGGTCCCGGGAACCGGCACCCTCGACGTCGTGATCCTGTCCCTGGCCCGCTCGCTCGCCGCCGTCCACGAACAGCGACGAGCCCTGGAAGCACAGATCGGGCAGCTGCTGGAGGCCCACCCTCTTTCCCCGGTCCTGACCTCGATGCCGGGGTCGCGGTCAGGACCGCCGCAGTGCTGCTGGTCACCGTCGGCGACGGCACCAGCTTCCCCACCGCCGCCCACCTGGCCTCCTACGCCGGCCTCGCCCCGACGACGAAAACGTCGGGGACCTCGATCCACGGCGAACACGCACCCCGAGGCGGCAACCGGCAGCTCAAACGGGCGATGTTCCTGTCCGCGTTCGCCGCCCTCCACGATCCCCCCTCCCGCACCTACTACGACAAGTGCCAGGCCCGCGGGAAGACCCACACGCAGGCTCTTCTCCGCCTGGCCCGCCACCGCATCAGCGTCCTGTTCGCCATGCTCCGCGACAGCACCTTCTACCAACCCAGAACCCCACGCCTTGCTTGACGAAAGACATAGAGGCACCCCGGCGCCCCGGGGTGGATCACTCGGGCGGGCCGCCTTCGTCGTGGGCCCTGTGCCGAACGTTAGTGATCATTTAGTGATCCATTAGCGGGGCCGGGCAGCGTGGCGATCGTCCACGGAAATACTTCGGAAGAGCGAAAATATGCGCAAGAAGCTCAGCAAGGCAGCTGTCGTCCTGGCTGGTATAGCGGCGGCCACCACGATCAGCATGGGGGCGGCGCAGGCAGCGGATGAATACCGTGGCTTCCCCACCCAGAAGGCGTGCATGGACAAGGGGGCAGCGCTGACGGACAACGGTCACAAGGCCGGCTACATGTGCACCGAGGAGAGCGATGGCTGGCTGCTCGAGGTGGGCAACGACTGAAAGCGGCTCGTGATGAGTGCCCCTGCGCTCTTCTTGGAGCCCATCGGGCCCGAATGTTCCGCATCGCATTGCGGCGGGCTCTGAAGCGACACGAACATATTCCCCGGGCCGCCGCGGAGGCCCGGGGAATATGTTTTCGTCAGCCACTGCATGCCGGGTACCAAGACCCAAGTGGCGACACACCACGTGCGCAGCGTCCGGACGATCAGATGCGCACCGTCCGCAGCCGGGCCCCGACCAGGGCCTCGGAGCGTCAGCTCGCCGAGACCGACGGTGTCCCGCTCGGCGGGATCGCCGGCCAAGTCTCCTCGACCGCGGGGCCGTCCCAGACCGCCGCGCACTCGTCGCCCACCAGGAGGTCGCGCCGTCGCGCCGGGTGGACCCGGGTATCGCGGAGGCGGTGGAGCGGCAGAACCGTGCGATGCGGGAACTCAGCCGTCGCGCATTCCCGGAGACCGACGTCGTCGTGCCGGACGATGCGCCGACTCCGTTCGATGCCGCCCGGTCCGAGCGGCGCCGCCAGGCTGAGGTGTCCCGCCGCCGCGCTGCGCCGGGCCGGCAAGAGCGGGCGGCCCGGGGGTCGGGGACGGCGATGAGCGTCCCGAAGTCGGCTGGACTACGGACCACGGCCCGAGCCAACTGATAGATCAGATCCCGCTGTTACTGGTGGTTGTCCCGGCGTAGCGTTACGGGTACACGTCTGGTACACCGCGCGTTATGTCGCGCACCGAAGGGGGAGTCGTGCAGGCAGGGACCGTGCTGGACGGCCGCTACCGGCTGATCGAGCCAGTCGGTGCGGGCGGGTTCGGGCAGGTCTGGCAAGCACACGATCCGAAGGTCGACCGGCTGGTGGCGGTCAAGGTCCTCACCGGTGACGGCAGCGCCGACCACGACCGGCAGGCGGCCCGGTTCGCCCGCGAGGCTGCGGTCGCCGGCGGCCTGTCCCATCCCCGCATCGTCACCGTGCACGACTTCGGCTCCGCGATGCACCACGGACGGCCGTACGCCTACCTGGTGATGCAGCTGCTCCCCGGCAAGTCCCTCAGCGCCGTCCTGGAAGCCGGCCGACTGCCCCTGCCAAAGGCCCTGTACACGGCGTCCTGCGTCGCCGATGCCCTGGACGCCGCGCACGAGGCGGGCCTCACCCACCGGGACATCAAACCGTCCAACATCATGGTTCGGGACAACGGCGAGGCCACCGTCGTCGACTTCGGCATCACCAAGGGAAGCGACGCCCGGCACGACATCACCACCACCGGCGTCCTGATCGGCACCCCGGCCTACATGGCCCCCGAAGCGCTGTCCGGCACCTTCGACCACCGCTCCGACCTGTACTCGCTCGGCTGTGTGCTCTACGAGGCGGCCACCGGCCGCCGGCCCTTCACCGGCACCTCCTGGCACCTGATCAACCAGCACCTCAACGAACCACCCACCCCGCTGCGCACCCTGCGCCCGGACGCTCCGGTAGAGCTGGAGGAGCTGGTCGCCCGGCTCCTGGCCAAGGACCCCGCCCATCGGCCGGACAGCGCAGATGAGGTCTATGACCTCCTCGAAGAGATCAACGACCGCTACTTCGGTGACACCCCACCGCCCAGCCGCGGGGCCGACGTCACTTCCGAGGTCTGGCTCCACCCGGACGAAGCCACCGGCGGTGCGGTCATCCCGATGCGCATGACCGCCCACGAAAACTGCCCTGCGTGCGCCACCACGGGAGACGAGACGAGAGTGTTGGACTGCGCCATCTGCAGAGGGGAGGGCAGGGTCGCCAGCAAGCGGCGCACCTTCAAGATCCGCATTCCCGCTGGTGTCCGGAACGGGCAGAAAATCCGGCTCAGGGAATTCGGCGCACCGGGGAAACACGGCGGCGAGCCCGGAGACCTGTACGTCACCGTGCAGGTGACCGGTTGATCGTCACTCAGGCGCTGGTCTCCGGCCGCACGGTGTCGTTGTCGACCTCTGGCACGGCCTGGCCGTCGTCGGTGCCCCAGAGCGCGCGGCCGAGGAAGTACAGGGCGACCATCCCGGCGTAGATGAACGCCCCCCATCCGAAGACCAGCAGGAAGACGTTCGCGTCGCCGCGCGGGGCGCTGTAGGCGACGCCCTGCCCGGTGGTGAACAGCCACGGGAACCAGGCGGAGCGGACGAAGCCCGGGTCGGCGTACCGGCCGCCGCCCCGGCGCCACGACATCAGCGGGACCGACGCGAAGCCGACACTGGCCAGGCAGTACATGAAGGCGAAGAAATCGTTGTCGATGAACTCGCGGCCGTTGGCAATCCCGAGGTAGGCGACCCCGGGCAGGAAGAGCACGGCCGCCAGGCCGAAGCCCAGCACCTCGCCACGGTCTCGAACCTTCGCCACGCTCTCCCCCTTGCTGCTGTCGACGTCGTAGTGGGCACCGTACCGGCCGCGCCCGGCCGGACCGCTGCGGGCAGCACCTCGTCGACCGGGCCGTCCCAGACGCGGACCACGCTCCTGTGCTCCCACACCGCGATTGCCCGTGCGCGGCGCGAGCAGGTCGACGGTGTAGCTCTCGTCGAAGCCGTCGGTGACCCTGCCGTAGGCGCCCCAGCGCTCGCTCACGGCGACGTGCTGGACGATCGTTCCGTTGGAACACGCGGAGCTCCCGGGACGTGTCGACGCGGGCTTACGCGGCGGCGAGGAGTTTGCCGGCCGCGGTGACGAGCTCCTCGGCGGCGTTCCGTCCGCTCCGAATCCGCGCGGCGTTCCCGGGCTCGCCCTCGCTCATCCTCGGATTCGTGACCGCCAGGCCGTGTGGTCGAGGTGGCCAGGAGAAACTGAGCCAGGGTCAGAGCCCGGCCGGTTCCCGGGAGCCTGAGGCGGCGGCACGACCTGATGCGCTCTCACCAGTCGTCGGGCGCGCTGCCCACCCACGCGATCGGCTCTCCCTCGCTGTTGTGGCCCCAGATCCTGTCCTCTCCGCGCAGGCGGCCGTGCGCGGTCGCGTGGGCCGGTCAGTGCCTGCGAGAGGCCGTGCGCCCCCGGTAGATTCAGGCGGGTGCATGACCGGCATTCCTTGAATCACGAATCGGCAAAGCGCTCCTAACGCCGCAGGTCGCGAAGGGTGGTCTCCGCGCGAGCGGAGGTGAGCCGGCGCCGTTCATGCCGTGGTCGGCGAGCTTGAAGTGGTCTCCGCGCGAGCGGAGGTGAGCCCAGCGGGGGCCGGGGCCCCTGCTGGAGAGGGGCGTGGTCTCCGCGCGAGCGGAGGTGAGCCGGTCGTGCTTGCTAACGTGACGGTGCCCTGCTGGTGCTCTCCGTGCAGGCGGAGGTGAACTGCCATCCAGATCAATGCGCCAGTCGCTCGGGCAGGGTCCTCCTAGAGGACGTGCCGTTGGCGGTTGCCTGCAGTGGACGGCCGATTGGTCGTCCTGCCGAAGGGCGATATTGCTGTGGGTTCAGTCGTTCTGGCCCATGACCTCGTAGGGGTAGGTGGTGGTGTAGTCCTCTACGGGCATGGCGGCGTGCCTGGCGTAGTCGGCACGGTCGCGTTGGTGTGCTTCGGTGAGGGGCGGGTGCTGGGGCGGGCTCTGAGGCGCAGGCCAGAGCTGGATGAGGTGGCGCTCGCCCCGGTCACCGAGGCCAGGCTCGCGATTGTCTGTGTAGCAGTGCAGACGCAGACGTACCCAGGCGCCGCTGTCGGGGGCTGCCGTGATATGGAGGGGCGGCTGGTCGGCGGGCCAGGCGTCGAGGATGTCGCCAGCCTCAAGCGTCGACAGCTGCAGGGGCGAGGTCGTGGCCTGGAGGCTGAGTTCCTCAGCGGGGTCCCAAGCGGGATCGGTCTCGGGCGCCGGTGGTCCATCGTGCACCTGGAGAGCGATGCGGACGGGGCCGGTGTCGGTGGCGGTCAGGACGATCGCACTGCATTTGCCTGCGGGTCCGCAGTGCCAGCCATAGGGCATCTCGTCGGGGTAGTCGTCGTGCTCGGTGAAGCCGATGAGGTAGCCGCTCTCCCCCACCTCGAAGGTGAAGGACGCTTCACGGACCAGCATGGGTTTGACTCCTTCTTTGAGCAGGGTGTCTGCCGCCCGGCGACGGAGGGAGGCAGACACCCTGGTCTAGCGCAGCGCGGGGCCGGTCGTCAGGCGATCACGTAGAAGGGGTCGTGGTCCATGACGTGGAACTGACGCCGCCAGTTGGTGATGCCCGCGCCCTGAGCGTCGTTCTCGTTCTTCTTCACCCAGGTGATGGTGCGCTGGCTGGCAGCCAGGTGGGTGCCGCCTTCGTAGGTGGAGGCGAAGGGGTACTCGTCGCAGGAGGTCCGTCCGGCACGGCGCATGTCCGGGGGGACGGGGTGGTTGCAGACTGCCTGGCGGTTCTTGCGCTGCTGGGTGGCGTTGATCATCCAGTGCAGGGGTTTGCCGCCGTTGGGGTCGCCGTAGTGGCCCCCGTGGGAGCGGAGTTTGCGGATGCCTTCGGAAATGCGGGGCAGGGTGATCAGATTGATGGCGGTGGGGGCCTCGGTCATGGCGCAGCCGGTGGTGCCGTAGTAGTTGTCGCACCGGTAGACGGCGGAGGCGTAGGAGGTCTTGCCGGAGCTGTAGCCGGGCTTGGTGAAGGTGTAGCCGTAGGTGGTCTTCGCCTTGGGGTTGATCTTCTTCCTGGCGATGGTGCCCGTGGTGTAGTTGACGGTGCCGGAGGCGGCGCTGTCGAGGCTGTGGCCCTGTGGGAAGTGGATGCCGGCCTTGGTGCCGCCGCCGGAGGAGGCGGCGATGTTCAGGTGGACGCCCTTGCCGGCGCGGGTGGTTTTCGCTTTGGAGACGGTGAACTTCTCGCTCCAGTTCGCGGAGCTCGCCTTCAGGGTCATCTGGTGCTTGACGTTGAAGTCGGCGGTGCCTTCGATGACGGGTCGGCCGTTGATGACCTTGATGACGTCGACGTGGACGGCGACCCATTCGCACTCGCTGAACCGGTTGATCGTGATCCGGTTGATGGTGCACGAGGCGGCGGCGATGGCGCTGCGGCCCGCAGTGTCTGTCTGGTGGGTGGTCGGGCGGATGGTGACCCGCAGCTGGCCGGCCTTGGGCTGAGCAGCCGTGGCGGCAGGTGCAGCTGTTCCCAGCACGCTCAGGACCACGGCTCCCGTGGTGAGCAGCTTCGCCAGTTTCAAGTTGTACCCCCTGTGGTGGTCACGGCCGACCAAGGGACCACAGGTCAACTCCGCGTTCCCCCGATCGCGTTGACGGCATCAAAGCACAGCCTCGACACGCACTGCTCACCTTTTGGTGGACTTTGCTGGAAGGACACGAGAATCAGCCAAACTATCCGGTTCCCGCTGACTGTGCTCAGCTTCGACGCGCCCCGCATCGCATGGCTGAGTACGCGAACAGGCAACAAGCCCGAGCGGCAAGAGGAGCCTCAGGCAGCTCTGCGCGCCCGGGCCCTGGTGGCCGGATGGCGGGTCCGGTCCGACCAGCCCAGAGAGCCGCTCGGGCTCGGTCGCTGAGTGACGAGCCGGGACGATAGAGGGCGCCGGGCAGGAACGGTCCGGGGCGGATACCAAACGGGGCAGAACACGGATCGGCAGGCGACGGGCACAGCGTCTCGGGCCAGGCTGCCGACCGGAGGGGAGATCCTGTCACCGGCCCGCCCGGGGGCACGTCCGGAGGGAGCTGCCCGTGCCGCGCCGACCTCATGGGGCCGGCGCCAAGGTGGTGTTCGTACCTGGACAGCCAGCTGCCACCTTCTGCAATTTGGTCCGCTCGGCGCGGTCGACCGTCAGCTTCCAGCGGAGCTTCGCGGATACCCAGTCGGCGACGTAGGTGCACGTCGCATCCTCGGCCGGCGGCATCCATTCAGCCGGGTCCTTGTCTCCCTTGGTGCGGTTGGGCCCCAGGCTCACTGCGACGAGGCTGCGTTCGGCACCCAGGTCGTTGGCGTACTGTTCACGGCGCTGGGCGGTCCACTTCGAGGCGCCGGAGTCCCATGCCTCAGCCAGCGGCACCACGTGGTCGATGTCGAGTTTGCGGGCATCGGTGACGGTCTTGTCGTCGTAGTACGAGCGCCAGCTACCGCCGGTCAGCTTGCAGCCTTTTCCCTGGCGCGGCTTGGTTACTGCCTCGGCGAGGAGAACTTCCCTGCGGGTGTCACAGCCGTCCTGGTCCTCGTCGGTCCACAGCCGGAACTTGTCCCGCTCGTATCCGCTACGGGATTCGCGGGCCACCTTCAGCTGGCGTATCGCGTCCGACAGGCGCAGGGTGCTGTCCTTGTCGTCGGAGGAAGCACTCGGTTTCGCCGAGGTCGGCTTCGGGCCCTGGTGGGGTGTGCCGGGAGTGCACGCGGCTGCGGAGAGCGTCAGCAGCGGGCAGGCCAGGGCGGAGGCCAGGCGGCGCGCGGAGAACATAGGGCTCCCGGGTCAGGTGAGGTGGAGTCAGCGTCATGGGTCTACCCACCGCACCTGGTCACGTCAACCAATGGGCCAATGGTCGGGTGGCCCGCGTCCCGCCTCAGGCATCCGAGGAGCGGCGGGTGCCAGGTCCGGGTGACTTCCACGGTTGTAGCGAACTGTCCGGCGGGCGAAGGGCATCTGGCTGACCATAGAGACCTCCGAAGAGCACCTGTGCGAGCCGGGCCTGGTCGTTTGCGACATCACCGCAGTCGACGAAGCGACCGCTACCGAGGCCGCGACCGCGCTCGGCGGGCTGTGGCTCTCCTCGGGGCCCTCCACACCTTGGCGCACGCCAGGGGAACCCGGCGTAACGGTCCGCACCTACGCAGATCTTCGCCGCGGTCCTTTGCCCCGCGGCGGTCATGGCCCCGGCACCCGCTGAACACTCCGCCACCAGCCCTCAGCAACGGACGGCCACCACTTCGGCTCCGGCTTGACGCAGCTTGCGGGCCAGGCGCGTCACCTCGGGCAAGGCCCCGAGTGGGCGCGAGGTCGCCAAGTACCGGTTGCCCGGCCCAAGACGCGCAGACGGAGGTGCCCGCAGTGGGCATGCCCCTGGTGTGCCAGCGCAGTACATTCAAGGAATGCGCCACCAGCATTCACAGGATCACGAATTGGCAAAGGACTTCTAACGTTGCAGGTCGCGAAGGGTGCTCTCCGCGCGAGCGGAGGTGATCCGGGCGCCACCGACGAGCAGCTGGTCAAGTACACGTGCTCTCCGCGCGAGCGGAGGTGATCCGGTGCCGGGCAAGGCCACCGGCGGCGACACCGGGTGCTCTCCGCGCGAGCGGAGGTGATCCGTTTCGGGACGGCAGGACGAACGCGGTTCTCCCGTGCTCTCCGCGCGAGCGGAGGTGATCCAGGCGTTCGGCGTCGACGGGGCGGAACTCGCCCGTGCTCTCCGCGCGAGCGGAGGTGATCCGCCCGGTACAGAACACACCCAGGCATTCCTGATGTGCTCTCCGCGCGAGCGGAGGTGATCCGGACTTGCGCTGGGCACAGCTGCACCCGGTGCTGTGCTCTCCGCGCGAGCGGAGGTGATCCGGACTTGCGCTGGGCACAGCTGCACCCGGTGCTGTGCTCTCCGCGCGAGCGGAGGTGATCCATCATCTCGATGTGCGCCGGCTCCGACGACGTCGTGCTCTCCGCGCGAGCGGAGGTGATCCGCCATGCCTGTGGTGTGTCGGACCGGAGGAGCTGCTGTAGATGCGGGCGAGGACTGGTGCGTGTTTCGGGCCAGGGCGTGAGGGTCACCCTGCGGCGGCCAGTTACTTCAAGCTCGGGTTGGCAGCGCGTCACGGTCCAATACGAGCAGGAAGCCCCCGACCAGTTTCCGATCGAAGGCTGGGACATGAATGTGCCCTACCTGCTTGTTCACCACGCTCGAGACTGCGTTCACAGTGGACACGGCGACAGGACTTATCGTGCCGTTACTCACCATCTGACTCTGATCACCTGGCGCAGATACACATCGCGCGGGGCCGAGTGGTGGAGACGGACGTTGAAACGGTTGATACTGATCTCCGAGACCTCGCTTTTGAAAGGCAGCTTTCCACGCTCCATGCCGCCATTTTGCGCGTCCGGCTTGCCAGCGTCTTGGCCGTCGACGCAGCGAGCAGTGGTGAAGACCTTGTTCACCTAGAGCCGGAAGTAAACGCTGACGGGCGACTTGCCGACCCACACACTGTTCAAGGATAGCCACCTGATAGGACGCGGTCGGCAATGTGACATCCGATCCACCGACTATGGCGGAGTCCGGAGTAGTGCCGGCGATGCAAGGCAAACGAGGCGCGTGATGCGGTGGCGATTTCGCTCGGCGGGATCACCTTCCGCTTTGGTAGCTAACAGTGATGCACAGCGACGCCCCGATCCATTCCAGATAGACGGGCGGCCACTACGTCGGCACGGTGAACAAGTGACTGCGCATACTGGCATCAGACCTGTTCTACCCCACACGCCCACTGTCACGGCGACACCCCTACGGTCGCCTGCAACTCGTACAGAACAAGCACACGGGCGCCGCACCTCGCACCCCAGTAGACTTGGCGAAGAGACCCCTGACCCTGGGGGCTCCAAGCTCTTCACGTCTGCCGGTGCGCCTTGTGGAAGGCGTCGCGGATTTCAGCAGGCACTCGGCCGCGGTCGTTGACCTCGTAGCCATTTCCCTCGCCCACGCACAGATCCTTGCAGCACCCTCTCCAGCCTTGGCCAAGCGCTCAGCTGCCTACCCTTTGACCTCCCAGCCTTCCGGGCCGCCTTAGCGGAAGGGCCGAAAGCCCCGAGCGTCCGCCCGTAGGGTTCCGGGTTCGAGGACGATCTCATACGACACACCCTGAGAGCGAAGGTGTGGGTAGCAGCGTCATACGCCTCTTCGCCCGTGAGGTCGTCCGTGAAAATGGCGACAATCCTCTGCACCATGAGGCAATCCTAGGGCCGCAGGGAAGCGGCGGATACAAAGCTCACGAAGGTGCACTGCAGATAAGCCATCCCGCTTCTAGCGCCCCTCAAAATGTCAGCCAGCCCATTCCCAAGAAAGACGTTAAATGGCGAGCCAACTCCGAAAATCGAGCCTGCAGAGCCGCTCGCTGCCCGAGGCCACCCGTTCCCCAATCCAGGTCAGACGAAGGACGCCGTGACGCACCATCAGATAGATCTGACGTATCGTCAGGAAAGTCAGCATTGAGTCAGCATGCGTCCTGCCAGAGGTGGTGACAGGTGGCGACACATGCACATGTACCAATCCGACCTGCACCGCCTCTGAGCTGCAAAGATGCTGGCCAACCCGCTACACCCGCAACACGGCCACCAACCTGATGCCAATGGAAGCCGAAGAGGCACGGCAAGGCATCGTTGCAGGTCAGAGGGCTTTTCCAGGTCAGCAAGTCAGCACAAAGTCAGCATCGGCGACGCTGCGCCGGGAAACACGCCGACTCCCGGGAGCCATGCGACACATCGTGGTCCAGACCTCTACGGCGTCCGGGGTTCAGAACCGATGCCAGTTGTCGCACAAGGGTACAGCTGCGCCCCAAGCTTCAAACAACCCCTTGAATCAACGGCGTTGGCACAGGAACTTCTGTCCGAGTGACAGTCAGCCGAGGTCCACCTCAAGTACGGGATGAAGCAGTCGAGTTCGAGGAACCTAGACAACGCCGCTGATCGCCATGCCGATGACGGCCAGGCAGGTGCCGAGGGAGCCCAGGAGGCTGGGCAGCCGAACCGTTCGCCATGGTGCAGGGCGATGCCTTGCTCAACGAGCTTGGGCAGGAAGCCGTACTGGGGCCAGCCGTAGGAGGCGAGCACCTTGCCGGAGTACTGGTCGAGGAAGAGGGTGCGCTGCTGGGCGGGGTCGGCCTCGGACGATGGACAGACTGCTCGGTGCGGCGCCGTCTACGCCATGACTGTCAGTAGCGCACGATTCATTTCAGTGCGTCTTTCAGTACCGCACCGAAGGTTTCAGTGATGTCCTCCGAGACGCGCGGTGACGGCAACTATCCGGCCGTGCTCTGCGCGCCTCCCGCGCCCTGGGTTGGCTCGTTGCCGCGATGGTCGTCACCATCGTGCTGCTGATGGGCTTCGGGCTCCCAAAGGACGACCCGAAGCAGCAAGCGACCGGCACTGTGCCGCCCGGTGGAGGCAAGGTCACCTTCGAGATCGAAAAGGCGGACCCCCAGATCCCCACCAAAGACAGGTTCACTGGCAAGTGCTTCGAGAATGCCCTGAACGTCACACTCAACTCGGTGGTGTTCCGCTCTTCCAACAATGACCTGACCACGGCCGGCACCTACATCGAGATGGCATCCCGCGTAACCGAGCCCGTTTTGCTCGGCCTCGCGGTCCTGGCTGTCCGCAATCGCGTCAAGCGCTGACCCACCGCACCCGCGGAATGGGCGGCAGAGAGCCGCAGCTCCCCCCTGAACCAACCGGTGCACCCGCTCGGTCGCGGACCGCCGCACGGAAGATTTCAGTGCCCAGGCCACAACCTCGCCCACTGAAATCCTCCGTGCGCTCCGTCAGCGGCCGCAACCGGGCCCGCTCCGCGTCGGTCAAGCTCCCCGGCCCCTGGGGGCAGGACAACGAGCCAGGCATCAGCCACATGAGACCGGCCGGACGAAATCTGACCGTCGGCCGCCTCCTGGCCCGAGAGCCCCAACGTCTTTCACGCAGGTGAGGATTACAGGTCGGCGCACAGGTGGAGTGGTGCTCGAGCTCCGGTGATGCGGGTCACGGTGACGACGACGGTGACGCTTGCTGGTCTGCCGCGGGCCTTCAACTGTGAGCTGACGGCCGTTTGGACGCTTTCACGGACGTCGCGTGCGGTGTCGAGGGCGCGGCGGTGGTCGTTGACTGCACAGCGGACTTCGAGGTGCCATGCATCGGTTTCGGACGTGTGCCTGGCATGGATGCCGGCTTCGGGGAACGGTGTGCGTGAGCCGAAGGTCCGCCGGAGGTGGGTTGCGGCGTCGGCCAGGGAGTGGCGCAGGCTGGGGTGTAGTTCCTGCACGCCGGGGACTGCCAGCGCGGCCCGGGCCGCGGTCTGCTCAATGCTGGCCGTGTCGACGGTGATCATGGCCCGGTTCCGTTCCGTGGGGTGGGTTCGGTGGGTTCGGCGGACGTCAAGGGCTCCAGTTCGGACACGATGCTCAGGTCGATGCTGCTGACGGCGAGGCCGATCTCGTGTGCCGAGGCGTCGGCGACGGCCCGGCGCACTTGGGCGGCTCGGCCGGGCAGGGGTTGGTCGAGGGTGGCGGCGAGGGTCATGGTGATCGTCACGGTGGTGCCGGCCTCGTTGGGGGTCAGGCGGCAGCTGGCGGCGCGTACTCCGGGGATGCGGTCGGCGGCGCGGCGCAGGATCTTGGCCACGGTGTTTTCCGCGATGCGCAGTTC